>DAOUUR010000404.1 GCA_030668045.1 bacterium | reverse complement strand
TTGGTGAAAGATCGGATAAATTTCTTAGCTGTGATATATACACCGGGGCGACGGTCCCTCAGGTGACGTCGGCCAAATTCCTCGATATTGCGTTGATAATGCAGAATCAGGTAAAGCACAATAATGACCACAACCATTATACCGGCAGCCACGGCACCACCAAACCGATACTTCTCCGGGAACACAAATGAGACCGAAGTCAGCAGCAACAGAAGTATCAAACTGATCGTATCAAAAACGACTTCCAGCACGATGGTGGAAAAAACGAATGTCTTGCTCAGTCCCTCTTTCTTGGCAAAAAGAAACATCCGTCCCACCTGGCCGGTGAGGGCTGGCATTATGGCGTTGAGTATCTGACCGGCTGAGTATAGCAGTATTGATCGAACTACCGTCACCGGTTTTTGCTGAGACACCATCAGGCGCCATCTGACTGCGCGGAAAATGTAGAACGCAAAGGCACAGATCACAGCCGGAATCAGGTACACATAGTCAATCCGAAGGGAAAGTGATTTCATCTCTTCGAGTGTAATGTTCTTGAAACAGAACGCCAGCAGAGCAATAGCGATCAGAGAGCCCCAGAACTGTTTTTTCTTGAAAATCATGCTATCCCGCTTGTCTCCACCGATTCTACGCTCAAAGTCAGAGGAAGATAGGAGCAGATGTCGGAAGTGTCAAATAAAAGGTCGAAGGTTGACCGGTTCAGATTTCCGCGAGCAGGTCTTTCTTTACCCAGCCACGACGCTTGTTTTCAAACAGGACATGATAAAAGTCCGATCTCTCCGAAAGAACCTGCACCACAAGGCCGGGCGCTCCCTCAAGTTCAACATCGGATTGCTCAGATGGACCGGTCCGGACAGTGCATTCCTCGGCGATGATTACGGCACGACGTGTCAAATAATCGTGGCGATACTTGAAAGTTGTCAAACCTGCCGAAACAATCAACAGCGTTACAAGCATTGTCACTACACCGCGACTCCAAGCGGTCGCAATCCCCAATCCATAGCGAAAGCTCAGGAAAGCCATCAACAGCACAAAGAGAGCCGATGATATCCATGCCAGCGTATCAAGATGGTAGGGATCAACTATGTCGGCAAAGAAAGAGCTGACAGGATTCAGCGTCACCCCTTCCATTTGAATCCTTGAAAACTGTCGCGCGAATTCAAGATTGTCGGCGATATCTCTATCGTCGGGGGCAAGTCGCCGGGCTTTATGATAGTAGAGAACAGCATGCCCCAGGTCGCCAGCCTTGAAACAAGCATTACCGAGGTTGAAATAGAGATTGGCCGACTCCAGACCCTGATCAATAATGGTCTGGTAAAGCCGGATGGCGCTCTCGTAATCTTTGTCTTGATAAAACCGGTTGGCCTGCTCGAACTCCTCGGTCTGACCGTAACCAGTCGCAGCGATCAGAAACAACCCCACGACAATAGCGATAAGTTTTGTTCTCGGCTTAGTCAAACTTCACTCCCTCAAGCATAACGATGATCCGACTGGTGGCCTCAAGCGTTTCTTTCTCGTCGCCGGGTGTCTGTGCTGATGAAGCGAACCTCGCAAAATCGCACCGTTTGATCACAGCCATTATTGACTCAACCAGTTCATAGTCCGCTTTCTTTTCCAGAAGCAACGTTTTTATGCTGTCCGAGGTCAAACCGTGCGGCGAGATATTGAACTTGTCAGCCAGATACGAGAGCATGGCAAGATGGATTTCCGCATAGAACTCTTCGGCGTTGTCACGGCCAAGCAGCGAGTTGGCCTTGGCGAGACGTCTGCGGGCAACCTTACCCGCCGCACGTGATCGAGCCAATCCCACATTTCCGGCCAGCTTTTCACGGCGCCGTCCGACGACAATTACCGCCGCCAGGATCAACGCGGGAACGGCGTTAACGGTCAGATACAACGGCGTGGTCAACAACAGTTGGCCAATTGGAGCAAAGGGGCCGGGATCATCCTTGATAAAACGAATGTCGCGAGTCTCCGAACTTATCGTCATGTCGGGTGACGCGTACGGAACATCGGGCGAAGCGACGTAGCCCTCCGGTTTGATAGCTTTGATCTTGATCGGACGGGTAGAGACTTTCTTGTATTGGCCTGCATCGGGATCAAAGAACCAGTACGTAATCGCCGGTATTTCCAACTCACCCGGTCTCTTCGGGATAAAAACTTCTTCATATATCTTGGCGCCACCAAGACGGTCATTGGCGCGCGAAATATTCTCACTTGTTGACGCTCGATAAATACGGAAGTCGTCGTTTTCCGGAATCAGCGGTTCCCCGGCAGATTTGATATTGCCGGTGCCGTTCAGTCGAAAAGTCACCGTGACCGGCTGGTTGACCTCAACCTCTCTCTTGTCAGCGGTGGCACTGATACTGTACCGGCCAATCGTGCCGTCGAATTCCCGAGGTCGGCCCTCCCTGGGCAGCGGCTGGACATCAATCGAAACTGCCTGACTCCTGACGGTGACATCGGTACCACGACCGAGAAAATCTCCAAAGACATCAAACGGGTCGCGTCGGGAGGCTCGTTTTCCGGCAACCGTCGCGCGAATAGTCGCCCGTCCGATAGTAAGCTCAGCGGTTTGGGTCGGGAACAAAGCATACTTGCGCTCAAGCACTTTGTAGCGGCGATTGTTGAGAATCTGATAATAGGCGTTCTTCGTACCCAACACCTCGGTCCAAAAACCGCTGGTAGACGGCTCGGTTAATTCCGGGTTGCCATAGTGACGGACACCTATGTAAAATTTCAATGTCAGGGTAACCTGCTGGTTGACATACGGCTTTCTTTTGTCAACGCTGGCCTCAAAAAAATAGTCCCGCGCCTCTCCCTGGCCATCTTTGGCGCGTTCTTCGAGGATGGGAGAAGCCGATGTAGGTTGATCAATGACAGTCAAATAAATGTTGTTGCCTTTGTAACGTTTGTTCTTGTATA
>DAOUUR010000588.1 GCA_030668045.1 bacterium | reverse complement strand
CGATCTTAGATCGGGGTTGTAGTTAAGTTGGTTAGAACGCCTGCCTGTCACGCAGGAGGCCGCGAGTTCGAGTCTCGTCAACCCCGCCATAAAGTGTTGCTCCATAACAAGTTACACCAACTCATCGTGCGCGAGACGTGACTCGCCGACCATCAGAATCAGCTATCTCCAACCTTCTAATCCACAACACAATACAAAAATTATGTCAACTCTGACGCTCTCATTTGACACCAGTTTGACACGAGATATCTGCAACTGTGCGAAATGACGTGTAAAAATGTGAGCAGCGGCCTTTTCATAGATGACCAAATTGTGACCGTTTTTTTGGTGCTGATGTCTTTCAGCACTGCCTATCTGTCTACCCCTCTGTGCCAAGATCGTCTTTCAATCTTGTTGGCCCGTGGCCCTACCAACCCAAGATGCCTTACGATTATCAGCGCAATGCCCGCGACAAGTGCAGCGACAAAGCAGATTGCTTGCGACAACGTGAGCGGTCCGATGACGGCATCGAGCTTTTCGGGTGCCCGGAAGAACTCGGCTAATGGCCTGCCGACGCCGTACAGCATCACAAACCACGCCAGTAACGTACCTTTCCATCGCTTCCGATCCAGCACCACGAAAAAAACCACGATAATCGCCAGCACGATAATCTCATACAGTTGGGTTGGGTACAGGGCTACACCGGCCGGGGCAGTTCTCTCCGTACCACCCTCCGGAAAGGTTACCGCCCATGGCAAACTGCAAACAGCACCGTAGCAACATCCGTTAGCGAAACAGGCATTTTTGGCCTGAATCATCGGCACCGGCAGTGTCAATACGACTATATCGAGCATACTTCGTCGATCACGAGCCAGCAACAGAGTTCCCGCTGTTGCAATTGCAAGGTACACCAGTGGACCACCCCACATGCCCGGCTTCATATAGTAAGCGGGGTCGAAGTAGTTTAGCCAGTCGAAACGGTCATTCAAGATATCGTAGAAAATTCGGGCGCCTGTGTTCATGCTCCAGATATAGCACAACCCCAGTAAAACCCTGCTTCTGAGTGGGATCTCTTCTCGACGACAGAGCCAAAGCGCTATCAACACAAACGTCATCATACCCAAGCTGTAAATAATCGCATAGGTCAAGACGCCATTTATTTCACGCAGCATGATTGCATCTCCGACTGCCAAGCGAATGTCTGGTCAGTTGACATAGGTAACAATCTTTGCGGTTCCGATTGCATGTCGTCAAAACATCTCGGATTCTTCCAAGCACGATTTAGGATAGTCTTATCAATCAGACAAGTAGTCCGATGGGAGTTCACCCGTATTGTGGCCCAATTGTGACCGTTTCTTGGCAGCGCTCTCGAACTTGTAGTGCATCAGTGATCCAATCCGAGTCGCCTGGCAAGTTCAATGTACCTCGCATCAGCGCACATGTCTTCTCCGACAAATGGAGAGACTGTAAGACGCATCAGGGAGCCATTCCTTTCTTCATAGGCATTCTCCAGATATTCAACCGCCTCATCTTTGCGTCCCAGAGACCATAACATCGGCACAAATCGTATAGAAGGGACATACTCTTTTTCTGCCCGTATTTCCAGTCGCTTCAATTCGGATTCTGCTTCTTCAACCCTTCCTTGACGTGCATATATAGCTCCCAACATACCTGCAGCGTATTTCTCACCACCTGGCAAAGACTCTAACTGATTGGTGACTGTGAGTGCGTTATCGAAATCCCCTTGACTGTAGTAAGTGTAAGCCAGCCAGAGAAGCGCTAGTTGAAAAGTAGGCTCTCTCTCCAGAGTGCGCT
>DAOUUR010000611.1 GCA_030668045.1 bacterium | reverse complement strand
TGTGTTGCAGACAGGATGAACGTCACCGTTGTTGGTCTCTGCAATTCCGACCACGCGCAACATCCCGGATGGACATGCGTCGCCACAATTTCCATTTGGGCCGTAGCGGTATGTAAAATACTCCCATTGGCAGCCCGCGTCGTCGAAGAAGGCAGGTCCTTCGATAGCAACCTGGAAAGACAATGCTGAGCCATCATATGCAATCAAGATGTCAAAACCGCCGATCTCAACAGGAGCTGCATCGAGCGAGATGTCCACCAGCGTATGCTGTCCCTGAACCATCATGGGAATATAGTCGATGCGGACTTCAATCGGGTCGAGCTCTGGCGGCGCGATGCCGTTGATTGTGAACTCGCAATAGGTTGTATCGATTTGATCGGTTACGCCAATTACCACCTGATACGACTGGCCAGCAGCGGACTCATCCAGAACAATGGCGGCAGTAGTCCGTCGGAGGTTATCGGTATGGAGCGAAATCGACCCGGTCAGGTCTGGCAAGGATTCGGCCACGAAGAAACTAAGAATATCGCAGGGGTCGAAGTCGTCTGCCCAGATCACTAGGGATGTGTCACCCGGTGCTTGAATACTGTATTCTCCGCCGCATGGGGAGTGAGGAGGCAACGGGAATTCAGGGACATCGTTTTCCGCGACCGTGATTGTAAACTTGCAGTTCTGATCGCCGGCTGTTTTCACTCCTGCGTACACAGCGGCAATCTCAATTTCGAACGTCTTCCCAACATCCTCTGGCTTGGGCAAAAAAGAGTACCCACTTGGAGGGATCCAATGGATGCTCGGGCCAAAAACGTGGCCCGGTCCGGAGATAAGTTCATAAGTAACACCGGTCGAGTTTCCGTATTCGGGATCATTTGCCTTGATTAAATAAGCCACGCCGTAACAATGGCCTACAGTGTCAGAGTTCGGACAGACGATAAAAACTGGCACTGGGGGAGGTGTGCGAGTGTCGAACACAACAACAAATGGATCAATTAATCGCAGATTGGTTGTCATCAGTATGACTACGAACTTCTTTCCAGCATCGTTAGCTGTGGCCTCAAACACAAGGGCTGGATTGTCATCGCCCTCGATGAAAATATGACCATCTGGCTGGGGATCAATCGACTCAATCACAATCTCATATCCGCAATTGTAGGGATCATCGACAAGAATTGGAAGTGAGGTTCTTCCGGGAACTTCGGCCGGGAAAGCTCCATAGTTACGTCTCCCACCAACTTCAATTATCCGCCGAGTTCCTCGACCGAGCTTGACCCAAAACTTGCAGTTTTCATCACCCGATGTGCGAATTTCGCTGTTGCCGATAGAGGCAGCGATCTCGACCTCAAAAGGGCGGATGCGGCCGCTGTCGGGTGCTTTGTACGACCAGACGCCCGTGACCGCATCAACCTGACCAATATCAGATAACAGGTGATACCGGATCGACCGGGCATGTTCACTGCGCGGGTGTATAGCCTTTACCTGAATGAAGAGACTATCGAAAAGGCATGCCCGAACAACAGGATCAGGGCAGTCGACAAAAACCGGTTTCTTTTGGTTGTGCCAGTCGACAATGTCCGGTTTCTTCTGATCGAGTCGGGCGAAGCCGCTGGCGGCCAACACCAGACCCAATACGATCAATA
>DAOUUR010000415.1 GCA_030668045.1 bacterium | reverse complement strand
CGAATTGGAACAACAATACCGCGACGGGTTGCAACAAGCCCTCACGGCAGGTTTTGATATCCTGAAAAATGGCGGCGCAGCTCTCGATGCGGTGCAGCGCGCGATCAATATCATGGAAGACTCCCCCCTTTTCAACGCCGGTAAAGGCGCGGTTTTCACCCACGAGGGCAGGCACGAGCAGGATGCGTGTATCGTCGATGGCCGCACGCTTGAATGTGGCTCGGTGGCGGGAATACGACGGATCAAGCGACCGATCGATCTGGCTCGACTCGTTATGGACGAATCGCCGCACGTGTTGCTCGGTGGCGAGGGCGCTGAAGCGTTTGCGGCTGAACACGGGTTTGAGTTGGTCGATGATGACTACTTCCACACCGAACGCCGCCGACAACAGCTACAAGTAGCTCTTATGAAGGAGCGAACGGAGCAGGACAAGGGCGATAGCCAACAATTTTTATCCGAAGATACCAGGCATGGCACCGTCGGTGCGGTGGCGCTTGACCGGGACGGCAACCTCGCTGCGGCGACATCATCGGGAGGCATGACCAACAAACGGTTTGGCCGGATCGGTGACTCGGCCTGGATCGGCGCCGGTCCGGATGCCAACAACAAAACGTGCGCTGTCTCCACCACAGGGCACGGCGAGTATTTCATGCGCACCGTGCTTGCATACGATCTTTCGGCGCTTATGGAATACTCCGGCCTGAGCCTGATGGATGCCGCCGACAAACCCGTGCATGGGACGTTTACCGAACTGGGCGGAACGGGCGGTTTGATTGCCCTGGATGGCGAGGGCAATATCGCTATGCCGTTCAACTGTGAAGGAATGTACCGCGCATATATGCGTCACGATGGCACTGGTGGAGTTGCGATCTATAAGGACGATGAAAGTTAAGAATGCGGACTGACTACACACAATGTGTGTCTTATGGCAGACCCAAAAGCGGATTGACTATGTGCATTATGTGTGTTTTTCACAGGATCTGAAATGCGGACTGATTACCGAAAATATCTCGACCCGGAGATCGTCTCCAAACTCAAAGGGATGGAACTGCGGGCGCGGATGGTGGTCGAAGGATTTGTCGCCGGGTTGCACAAGTCACCGTACCACGGCTTCTCGGTTGAGTTTGCCGAACACCGGCAGTATATGCCGGGCGATGATATACGCGATATCGACTGGAAAGTGTACGCCAAGTCGGACCGCCACTATATAAAGCAGTACGAGGAAGAGACCAACCTCAAGGCCTACCTGTTACTCGATTGCTCGGCCTCGATTGCCTACCGGTCGGGTGACCGGGTCAGCAAGCTCGACTATGCCGGGTTGGTGTCTGGGGCATTGTCATATATGATGCTTCGGCAGCGCGATGCGGTCGGACTGGTGACGTTCGATGAAGCGATGCGCAAGTATATCCCGCCGCGTTCAAAATCGGGACACCTTCATGTCCTCCTCAACGAGATTGCCGGTCAGACGCCATCGAAAGAAACAAACGTCTCCAACGTCCTGCACGAGATGGCCGAACGGATCAAACGACGCGGACTGGTGATAATTCTGTCCGATCTTCTCGATGATGCCGATTCGATAATTGGCGGGCTGAAGCATTTTCGCCATAACCGGCACGAAGTGATAGTCTTTCACATCCTTGATCCGCGCGAACGTGATTTTGCTTTTCCGCGGGAGGCGATTTTCAAAGATATGGAAACCGGTGAAGAGATGACCACCTTGCCGTACCAGATCAAGAAAGATTTTGCGCGGGAGGTGGGGGCGTTTGGCGACCGAATCGCATCGGCCTGCCGCCAGAGCAATATCGACTACTACCCGATCGACACCGCCACCCCGTTTGACAAAGCGCTCTACGCCTTCCTGTCGAAGAGGGAGCGGCTGTATTGAGGGGGGGATGCCTGTTATTTCAGCAACAGCATTAGAGGTAGGTCGAAACCTCACCCCGGCGAGCCGATGGCCCTGTGATTTCGACAATGAATTTGCAGACTAAATGTCGAAACCACGCCATGAGCTACGCACGTGGCTCAGGCAACCACGGGTTGGTTGGTTTCGACCTACGACTACTCTTGGGTGGGACCTTTTGAAAAGTTGTGTCAGGTCTTGGTCCACCGAAGGTGGAGTGTGACCTGACACCGGCGTTGCTCCCTACCTCAGCAGAACCGCCTTGGCCATTGCGTCACCGCCCCTAAACGTGACTTTGATGAGATAGACGCCGGATGCGAAATCATCTGTGTCCAATTCAAAGGAGCACCAATCGATTCCAGTGGGATGGCTCCGAAAAGTAGCCATCTGTCTGCCAGCGATGTTGAAGATATCGACTTGCAGGTTCCCGCTCGTGTACACCTGGACTGGGATGGTGAGCGTCATATTGAACGGATTGGGATACGGTTGGAAAAGACGGAAACCAGCCGAGAGTGCGTCTGACTGCGTTTGGTCGTCATCAACCGCGGTGGTAACGTCGAGTCTGTAGAAAGAGACTTGGTTGCCATCGACCACAACCAGCCGTGGCTCACCATCCTCAAAAGGATAACCCCACGATTTGACACCCGCCGGTAGATCATAAAGTGTCTGATAGATCGAGCCATCAACACCCTTGTGCTGGAAGAGCGTATCGCCGTTCATGCGGAAATAGTAACCGGGGAAATCGGGGTGGTAGAGGTAGTCGCCTGGAACTGCGCCCACATTAGCCCAGACCAATTCGGCGGTGAAAGGATCTGGCATGGTGTACAGAAGCTGGTGCGGACCCACCGGTTCAGATGTGACGTAATTGACAAGAACATCGACCGAACCCGGATTTCCGCTGATATTGCCAACACAAAGTATGTAACGGTTATCGTAATCTTCATAGATGAGTGACCTGTATGT
>DAOUUR010000098.1 GCA_030668045.1 bacterium | reverse complement strand
TACGGCGACAGAATTTGCCGCTGGTGTGGTTTGCATCACAGAAATGCTCTCAGCACTGGCAACTTTTGTTGTTACCAGATTGCCAATAGCAAAGAGGGCGAAAACTATGATGGCTCTTCTAAACATTCAATAACTCGGTAGTACCGAAGCTCGGGGCACAAATAGTGTGCACCGAAAGACGAAACAATTTACAAGCGAAGGACCATAACCGGGACATCCGGGGCAGGTCTGATATGGCTTGACCAACAACAACATACCTCGTTATCGGCCCAAAATCAAGCCCTCTTTACATCTCGGGGATCGGTTATGGTTGACAGGAGGATACTCAGTCTGCTAAAGTTGACAAACTATTGATTTGTGGAGAAAAGACCGGTGAGACGAAAAACGAAAATATTGACAACGATATTCCTCGCAGCGCTCGTATTGTCCTGCAGCGCCGACCAGCAACCTGTGGGAAACCTTGAGATCGAAGCAGCGATGTTTGCCAAACCTGATTCACAGGGAGCCTGGACCACTCTGGAAGAAGCCATCTTCCAGCCCGGCGATGATGTCAGTCTGGTTCTGCTTCATGTGACCGGCTTTGAGGTCGGAGAAGACGGCCTGCACCATTACGAGATGAATATCGAGGTTACCGATGTTGACAGTCAGATTATTTTCGCTCAGGCCAGTCTTTACGGCGAGAACGGCAAAGCCTTGCTGCCGGGAGGAGTACTGGAATATCCGTGTGGAACGTATTCTACACCCCCCGACTTCCGGCCCGGCAAGTATGGAATTAAATTGACAATTTTCGATAAAGTGAGCGGCAAGCAGGCCAGTCGCAGGAGAGAATTCACGTTGCAATAGGCTGTTGCCAAAGATTCCGAAAAACCACTCGGCGAATCGTTAACGCCCAAAAAGTCTCTTCAAGCTCGCCACAATCCCGTTGCCAAGTAGTCGTTTGGCCTTGTTTTTGACAAGCCCACGGGTCCGCATACGACGCAATTGTGGAGAATAGCCGGTAACGGCCTCAATGACCGTCACGCCACCAACAGCAAGTGCCTGGTTGAGTGCTGTCTCCAGATCGCCCTCCAGCAGAAAATGATTGACCCCCATCGCCTGGCACCAAGATCCGATATCGGGAGTGTTCAATGAGGTGGCATGTTCATTTCCAAAGGCTTGCAGTTGTTCCATCCGAATCTGACCGAGGCTATGGTCATTGATCAACAACACTGTCAGGGAAATCTCTTCGCGCACAGCCGTCAACAATTCCATACCGGACATGATCAGGCCGCCATCGCCAACCACCGCAACTATCGACCGATCAGGACAAGCCAGCGCGGCACCAATAGCTGCCGGGATTCCGAAACCCATCGACTGAAAATCGGTCGGTGCAATCAATCCGCGAGATGACAGAACTCTCCAGAATGATCGGGCGACAACCTGGTGATAACCGGAATCGGTGACCAGAATTGTATCGCGAGGCAGCAAACGTCTGAGAGTAAAATACAAGTCTGAACAACTGGAATCGTCCGCTTTTTTCAGCTGCGGGAGAAACGGTAGCGCCTGTTCCATCTCGGTTGCGAGTCGCTGGCGCCAACGCTCAATTTCTTCAGGCTTCCACCCACTGGTGCTTGCAGGTTGACTATCGACAGCGAGGAGCGAGTCAAAGAAATCTGCTGCGTCGCACTCAATGGGCAGGTCTGTTGCGTAGTTGGCATCGAGCACTTCTTTTGAAGAATCAACGTGTATCAATTTCTCCGAAGGAATCTCCAGCTTGAAACCGGCACTGCCGCTGTGTGAAAACTTACAGCCTACCGCCAGCAAGAGATCGGCTTTGGCAATCAGAGCGTTCAACTCGCGCCAGGCACTGCCCCGAAGGTCAACACAAAGTGAGAGAGCGTGATCTTCGGGCAACACTCCCCGCCCTGCGCCGGTTGTAACCACCGGCATTGAGTAGCGTTCGGCCAACCGGCGAACCTGATCAGCACCTTCGAATGCACCCTGTCCGCAATAGAGAAGCGGCTTGCTGGCGAGAGACAACCGGAGGGTTACTTTTTCGATTGTCGTCTCATTGATCTTAACAACTGGCTCCGGTCGTTCAATCTGAACTTGAGATGAGATACCAGTCAACGCTACATCGTCGATCTGGATCATAACCGGTCCCGGTTCACCTTCGGTCGCAGTAGAAAACGCTTTGGTTAGAATCGACGCTGTCTGTGATGCTTCGTTGATTTCAAAGAACTTCTTTACAACCGGCTCGGCCATCTGTCTCTGATCGAGAACCTGCAAACGGAACTTACGAGCCTGGTGCCCGGTCGGCTTAGTCACGATGCATAGCAGCGGGGTGGAATCATGGTGTGCCTCGGCCAATCCAGATAATGTCTGAGTGAATCCGGGGCCGTGGATCGTCGTTACCGCCGCCATCCTGCCGCTGGCTCTATAGAAACCGGCAGCAGAAAAAGTAGCAGCCTGTTCACTGGTGGATAGAATTGTCCGCAAGTCTGATTGGCGTAGCTCTTCAAACAACGGTATTGTCGCCGACCCGGGCAGGCCAAAGACGGTATCAATGCCGAGCTGCCCCAGAACCCGACAGATAATTTCGGCTCCTGTCATTTCCTTAGTTCCCACGATTCCTCACTCTGCGATAGACCCACCCTGGCGCTCTCAGGCTGGTCTTTGCCAGCGTCACGAATTTCTCTGCGCTCGCAAACACAAATTTGTCGGGCCGCTTGAGGACCAGGTTACAGACCAATTCCCCGCCCAGCTGGCTCTTGAATCGAGTCACCGGATTGATCGCAGCGTCGGTGAGATCGTTGGCCCGGTAACCAAGACGCGAGAGCTCTTCAAAAACACTCCAGCGAAGAAATGGCGTGGTGCCGAGGCGTAGATACTCAGCATCGGCTGCCGCGCAAACGGTGTGAGTCACGGGATGATCTCCCAGCAACACCAATTGTACCGCCACCGGTCGGCCATCGTCAAGCCGTGCGAAATACAGGCGACAGAGATTCTGTCCTCTCAGCTTCTGGAAGTAACGCCTGAACGCAACCTCGGGCAAATACAAAGGCGCCCCTTTTCGCTGGTGGGTCTCAAGGTGCATACCATAGAAGCTTTCAAAATCATCATCGGCGGCACACCGAATACCTTTGTCCCGACACCGTTCCACCAGTCGTCGCTGGTTCTGATCCATCAGGTTCCACGCGCTCTCCAGATCGCCGATATCGACCACGTAAGAGTATGACGGATGAGCGCTCCAGCCATTGCCAACAAACGGTCTGACATCGGTAATTCCATGACGATTGCGCAGTACAAGGCGACCATACGAAACAGTATTCAACTCTTCCATCAGAGCGGTCAGCACCGCGAGATACCGAGAAGTTTGCTCCGAGGGGGATTTGAGTTGGAGGTCCTTCAGAACAATCCCGTTATAATATAGTAACAGACGACCAGTGACAAACCGGCCATACAATTTTGATTCCTCATACAGGGCCACGCCACCGAGGAGTTCGTCTCCCTTGGAAACACCCAGTAACTGGAATTTTCCACCGGTGGCAGCACCGAGGGCATCGAGATAGGAAGTAGTGCTGTAGATACTGCCGGTGGAGGCCGATGTTACAAACTGGTTCCAGCGGTCATACTCAGTTTCGCTGAGGTATCTGATTGTCAGTTTGCTATTGGCCAACACCGTCTCCAAACATGGAACGCTATTCTCAACGATGAGATCTTTTTCGAGCAAACAACGACATGAATTTCCCTGCAATAGTTCGCCACCACCAGGCCACCGCGGGCAACGGATCATCCCATAAGAAGATCGTCGACCGCGCTCTCAGCCACGACCGCAACCATGCAGAAAAGCTCAACTCCCCACGGCGAATCAAGCTTAAGCAAGCCATGAGGTCATTTGGCATATAGACCATGCTGGCACCAATATCGTAGTCGGTCACAGTCGACACGTTTTCTTCCAGAGCATCGCGGTACGCCATCTCAGCCATATTCATGCCATGAGCCGTGTCAAAACCAATATAGGTCCACGGCCGAGTGTTTACTTCGATCAACTTGAAAGTATCATCGCGCTCATCCAGCTTGAACTCGGCTGAGAATATCCCTCGATACTTGATCTCAGGCAGCAGCTTCTCAAGCGACTTGACGGCTGAGTCAACATTCTGGGTCGGCACTGTCGTGAAGTACGAACTATCGCCAAAGTCCAGTGGATACATTCGAATACGCTGGCGAGCGAACAGGGCGCGAATCTCACCGTGTCGATCAAAGAACCCATCAACAAAATAGTGCCGGTCAGCCGGGCCCCGAATGTACTCCTGCAACATAACATCAATACCGGCCTGCCGGCATTGAGCATACTGGCGGGCCGCATCTGCCGTCGAATCTATCTTGAAGGCTTTTACGCCGAAACGACGGACAAAAAGTGGCGAATTGCGCGGCTTAAGAAAATAGTTGGAGGACTGTTCCTCACCAATGGCCGCAAGGTCCGATTCGTTCTCCAGTAGGAACGTCCTGGGTCTGGGGATATCGAGCCGATTGAGAACATCCTCAAGTTTCCCTTTGTCCAGAAACAGTTCCAGTACCTCACGGTCCGGCTGACTGGACGGAAACCGCGACTGAAGAGTATTGTCAAGCTCGGTAACGGCCGAAACCCACACATCGCTGCACGGCATGAGGATAGCCCGATCGAACGCCAGCCGCTCAAGATATTCCGGCAAATCATCAGTCAGGGTAACAACACCCACGCTGCTGTTGGGAGATCGGTACCACCGAGAACAACGCACATAACTATCCTGAGGGGTGATACATCGAGCTTCAATACCAACAGCCGCTAGACTCCGTATGGTGCCCAGAGCTGTGATATAACTTCCGAGAATCAGAACCGGTATTTTGTGAAGTGTATCAGCCATGCTGTGACCGTCTTCGTTCTCCTATACGACAAATTGAAAATCAATGCAACACCTTTTGTCCGGGTGGGATTGATTTTGAGCCTTCATCGCTTCACAATACTCCAGTTAGTGTCGATCAATGCGGTCTATTTGGGGGATATCGGCAGATTTGAAGAATTTGGTTAGCTAAAGATAATTCACAAGTCGCCAGATGAACCCCGGCGCGCTCCGGAACGAAAAGTTGTTGACAATGTACAGCCAGAGCTTAGCTTTTGGGGTGTGTTTGTCATTTTCTAAAGAACAACAAGTATGTAGTAATCCTCAATGATTATTATCAAGGCTATATTGCTTCGGCTCATTTATTTCAGCGGCACATGGAAGCTCCTTCGCCGTCGCAACCGTCATAGACTGATTATTCTTATGTATCACGGCGTAACGGATCTTGATATTCCGGTGTGGACCCAGGTGCGCCTGACGGACTTCACTCGACAGATGGAGTATGTTGCTCGCAAGTATCGTTCAATCCGCTTGGAAGAGGCTATAAAGGCTCTGAAGTCACAAGGTAGCACATCTGACAGGCATGTCGTCGTAACCTTTGACGATGGGTTCAGGAACAATCTACAGCATGCATACCCAGTACTTCGGCGTCTTGGTATTCCCGCTACTATCTTCCTGACAACGTCCCTTATTGACGGTGTTCGATTCAAAGGTATGATCTGGACTGACTACGTTACAGCCTTATTACTCAATACCAAAGAGAATACTCTCGATGCCAAATCACTCGGACTTGGTTCATTTGATTTGAGTGACACCGACCAACGCATCACGACAAGAGCAATCATCTGCGAACGACTGAAAAAACTCGATGCTGATGGAAAAAACCACGCAATTGACAATTTGGAGCAACAGCTTGGCCCTGTAGACATGGATTCCACCGGTGGAGCGTTCGCTGGTCTTTCCTGGGATGAAGTAACAATGCTTGACAAGGAAGGCTTAGTCTCTTTTGGCGCCCACACAGTCAATCATGAAATTCTGACGAGTCTACCGTTGGATGTGATGAAGCAGGAAATCATTGACAGCAAGCGCGTCATGGAACAACATCTGAGCAAACCCGTAACAGCTTTCGCTTACCCAAACGGCACTCGTGACGATTTTGACGAGCATACAAAGACTGTTGCTGCATCGGAGTTTGGTTGCGCCTTGACTACTATGGAAGGATTAAACGAAATAGGCGCCGATCTGTATGAACTGAAGAGAGTCTCTGTCGGACGAAATATGAAACTGTGGGAATTCAAGCTTTCACTAGCCGGGTTCAGCGAGATAATTGACAAAATCAAGAATTTCCTGCGATCGTAACTGCATAATATGTCGATGTAAAGCATGAACATGAAAACACCGTTCACTATAGAGGAACTTAATCACTATCTGGATGTAGAGCGTCTCTACCGGGTTATCTATCCTGGCAAGATTTGCTCCAAGTTTGACTGGCTCTACGCGCAGAATCCGGCCGGCAATGCACAGGTTTTTGTTACTCGCGATAATGCGACAGGAGAGGTAGTAGCAGCTCTGGTTATTATGCCTATGCGAGTCTGGTTTTTCGACCGAGAAATCCGGGTTGGCCAGGCTATTGACGGAATGGTTCACCCAGAATATCGAAACCGTCATCTTTTCAATAGTCTGTTTAAGGAAGTATTCCAACAGATTCAAAAACGCTACGAGTTTCTACTCGGTTTTCCCAATCAAGCTGCACTAGGTAGCGAATTGAGAGCTGGCTGGAAGCGAATCGGCAGTTTCTTCACCTATTCACTGCCACTAAAGCCAACTGCCGCGCGCCTCTGTCAACATCGATTCCTCGGCGCCCCAGCATCACTCGTACTCAGCCCTTTGCTGACATTATATCATAAATTTCACCTCAGTCGCGTTGATGTTTCCGGCGCGGAATTACAACTATCGGACTTGACCGACCTCAACGCCGACGCGCTGTTTGCGAAACTCAAGCAGCGGCATCCAATTGCTACGATCAGAGACTCCGATTTTATTTCATGGCGTTTTCGTAAAGTACCAGAATCCAATTACGTTACGTTGCAATATTCTCTCGACGGACAGCCTCGTGGCTATTTCGTTGTCAAAGGCAACAAAGGAAGCGCTGAAATTATTGATTTGTCTATTGGTCAGGACCTGATCGATCAACAGCGCTCCCTCAAACTGCTGATAGAATTCTGCCACGCGGCAGGGTATAGAGCAATCCACTTCATAGTCTCAGAATCCAGCTACTGCTGTCCAGCGCTAAAAAAAATGGGATTTATCCGGAGAAAAGCGGACAGCTCTATAATCATGTGGCCTATTTCGGAGGCAGTCAGTAGAATAAACATTGAAGATTGCTTCATTACAATAGCAGACACCGACTGGATTTGACGTACAGGGCTTGGGCCAACTCGTTGCAAGTTCCCACTTTGTATGATTTTGTCGACTCAAAACCGTTAGACGGTAGATCATTCTGCCCGTTCTCGGTAAAGGAAACCGGTAGGTTTGGAGAATTTGACCAGCCAACGATCGGTTAGTATGCAACATAGACGATTTGAGTGTCATCAGTGTACAGACGTTGGCATCGCTTATCGTAAGCTAACGTATCGAAGGACGGATTGTCGGCGAGAAACTCCTTGTGTACCACAATATAGCGTACCTGATTGTCAATCAACTGCTTCAGTTGAATATCAACGCTGTCACGATCAAGATAGTCGCTGAGAGATTCTTCGAGCTTACGTGAAATAATACCTCCTACAATCGGTTGCCGATGAAGTGTCTGAT
>DAOUUR010000576.1 GCA_030668045.1 bacterium | reverse complement strand
CGGAGAGAAGCGACAGTTCACGCACGGCAATCAGAACGACAAAGCGGCAGTCTGGTCGCACGATGGCCGGCAGATCGCGTTTGTCTCGACCCGCGAGAAGAAAACCGGCATCTACCTCATGCCATCATCAGGTGGAGCCGAAAAACAGATAATTGAAATTGATGGCGCCATCTCTGATCTGCAGTGGACACCTGATGGAAAGTCGCTGCTGTTTAGCCTGCGCTATAATGATTCGCACTTCATCAGTGACGAAAAGAAGAAAAAGGAACCGCCGGTTTATCGTCACGTCACCAGGATATTCTTCCGGCTTGACGGTCTCGGCTATCTGCCCAAAGATACTTTTCAAGTATATGCGCTCAATGTTGCCGACAGCAAGCTGCGAAAAATAACTACCGGCAAGCGAGACAACCTGAGTCCGTGCATCTCCCCCGACGGTCGCTCGGTCACCTATGTTTCCAACCGGCAGAAGGACCCCGACATGGCGTTCCTGATGCAGGACCTTTTTGTCATTCCATTTAAGGGTGGCAAGGAGAGAAAAATCGCAACCCCGCCGGGACCGATCGAACTGCCAAAATTCTCCCCCGACGGCAAAACTATCGCCTATCTCGGACACGACAACCCCAAAGAAGCATGGGGAGTGTCATGCTACCATGTCTGGAAAGTCGGCTTCTCAGGCAAACCGAAAGCCCGCGACCTGATGCCGAAGTATGATCGATCAGCGTACGATCAATCAATCACCGACCTTGGTGAACCGAGCTTCATTTCGCCAATCGTTTGGTCAGCCGATAGCAAACGCATATTTTTCCTGACTTCCGATACCGGCAAGACCAATCTGTATTCAATCCCTGCCGCTGGCGGCAAGCCAACCGGAATATTCCAGGGCAAGTGTCATGTTAAGGGCTACGCCATAAGCGGCAAGACCAAAAAAGCAGCCCTCCTTCATGCCGACATCAACAACCCCGGTGATATCTACTCCTGCCCCACAACACACGGAGGAGAAAAGAAAGTTGTCCGCCACACCGAGCTGAATCGATTCCTGCGCTCCGACGTGAAACTTGGTCGCACTCGTGAGGTTATGTTTAAGTCGTTCGACGGCACCGATGTTCAGGGCTGGCTGGTAACACCGCCCAATTTCAACCCCAATCGCAAGTATCCGTCGATCCTCCAGATTCATGGTGGCCCACGCGTCCAGTACGGACACAGCTTCTTCCATGAGATGCAGTACATGACTGCCAGAGGGTACGTTGTCTTCTATACAAATCCTCGCGGTGGTCAGGGTCGAGGGGAAACCTGGGCCGATGCCATCACAGGCTCCTGGGGTGACCTCGACTACAAAGACTGCATGGGTGCCGCCGACTGGTTGACGCGGCAGCGTTTTATCAATGTAAAGAAGATGGGTGTTACCGGCGGATCGTACGGTGGCTACATGACCAACTGGATCATCGGACAAACCAATCGCTTCGCCGCAGCAGTGACTCAGCGTTCTATCTCCGACTTCAGGTCATTTATTGGTTCGTCCGATATCGGCTGGGACCTCGACCGTGAGCTTGATGGCTGGCCGTGGACAAATCCGGAAAACTGGGAGAAACGATCACCGTTGACCTATTCCAAGAATGTCAAGACGCCGGTTTTGATCATCCATTCGGAGCAAGACCTGCGCTGCAACATCGAGCAGGCTGACCAGATGTTTGTCCGGCTGAAGGTGATGAAAAAGAAGGTCGATATGGTACGTTTCCCCGATGAACCACACGGCCTCTCGCGCCATGGCCGACCAGACCGACGGATCGCCCGTCTGGACTGGATCGCCAAGTGGTTCGACCGCTACCTCAAGTAGAAACTACGGCAATACTTTGGTATAGCAAAAGGGCACGTCTTTGACCGACGTGCCCTTTAT
>DAOUUR010000175.1 GCA_030668045.1 bacterium | reverse complement strand
GACGCCATCGGAGATATAGTCAGGACTCAACCCGATCATCAAGCCGCACTCGTACAGATGGTTGTTACCACCATCGACTGTGAAGCCATCACCGCCAGCGGGGAAGAATGATCCCGGACCGAAGCCATACGTGCCAAAATTGGAGATCGTAAACTGCACGTTATGTCCCATCACGGTTTTCATGGAACGTTGCAGGCGATCACCGACAATGAAGTAAAGCTTGGTCGTTCTGGAGTAACCGCCGTCACCGGTTATGAGAAGGTCCAGTGACAGTGGCAAATAATCGGAAACCGAATCGGCTACTGTTGCCCTGATGAGATCGGTTGATCGGGTCGTGTCGTTGGCGCCAATAGTTCCGAAGTAAGCAGAGTCAGTCAGGACGGTGAGAGCGGGGTTGGTCCCAACAATTTTTACCGCTACATTTGACACGCTGCCGCCGAGATTCTGCAGGACGACTGTTCCCGAAATTGTCCCCCCTGCCGCAACTGTTGGATGATCGTAGGTATAAACGCGGACTTCAGGATCAGGGCCAGTGGTAGGCAGAGCATTTAGGGCGGCCATGCAATCAATCACACCCCAGCCAACGTCGTTATTGGGTAGGTCGCTCCAGTCATAGGTCTGAGTTGATGTCAGGATAGCGGTCTTGATTTCGTCGACCGTAGCGTTGGGGTTTTTCTGGCGCAGCAGCGCCACCAGTCCGGCTACGTGCGGGGCAGCCATCGATGTGCCGGTCTTAATTCCATACAAGCCGTTCGGCAGGCACGAGTTGATTCGGTACCCCGGAGCACAGACATTCGGTTTGATACCTTCCCCAAAGCAGTCGGATGGTCCCCGCGAAGACGATGGATAGATCACCGGCGGGGTTGTGCTCTGGTCTATGTTGCCGATCGCGAAGCAGTCAAGCGAATCGTTGGCGCGGTTGGCCGGGTTGCGGAGAGATGACGCGGTCGGGCCCTCGTTACCGGCCGAGAAGATATTGACTATACCAAGCGCTTCGAGATTGTCTATCAGATCGTAGAACATGTTTTCGCAGGCGATATCCTGAACGCCCCAGCTATGCCCGATCACGTCGGGGACATCGTCGACCGTGTTGGGGTTGCCATCAGGATCGGCTACCCATTCAAAACCGTCGATCAGCGAGGCGCCGTCCACATCCATGACCGCCGCCGAAATCCACTTGGCGCCAACGGCAACACCAACAGTGTCGGCTGTGGTATTGCCAACAATGATGCCCATCGTGTGGGTGCCGTGATCGGTCGATGCCTGATGAGGATAGGGCTCGTTGAAGCGTGGGTCAAACCAGGCCGCGGCAGAGTCACCATCGTTGCCTTTCCAGCTATTGATCAGAGCTGGATGGTCACCCCGCACGCCGGTATCGAAAGAACATACTAAGCGACCGGCACCGGTGTAGCCAGCGGCCCAGGCCTGGTCGGCATTGATATAGGTAAGATTCGGTTCAACGCCTAAGGCCGAAGACAGCTTCGACGACAAATCTTTTTCCGTTTCATGCTGATCAAACACGATTTTCGGCGAGTCATAGATTGTTTCTATATCGAGTCGTTGGGAGAGGTTATCAATCTGGTCGGCCCGTATGTCAACGGCGACCATGTTTGCAATCCAGTAAGGTCGGATGTTGGTGACAAGTTGACGCATCTCCATTGTGCGCAGGCGTTGGATCAGGCCGCGTTGAGACGAAGCATGATTTTCTTTGAGGCGTCCCACCGCATTGGCGTACCGTCCGGCCCGAGTTTTGGAAGAAGCGTTCACCGAAGCCTTAAGCGACCGAGCACTGGTGAACCGGGGAAGTTTGATCAAGACAGTGATCGTACTGTCGCCAGAGATTGAGGCCATCTTCTGCATCAGGCCGTTATCTATCTTACCTGCGAGGGCGGATCCGCCGCTAAGAATCAATAGTGTTATGCACAACGCTGTCAGGCTGATTTTCATACTTCTCATCTCCACAAAATTAGGGTTCACTTCCATATTCGGAAGCGAATGACATGCCGGGCTCGGCCCGTAAGCTGGGCACCATCTTGTTGCAATTCAACTGCTTACATTTAGGGACGCAACTGTTGGCAAGTTTGTTTGAGACAATAAGACCATTTGCTGCATAATGGTTCAACATCGACTTACTATTGTCAAAGCAACCGTTGTCCCAGCATAATCATAATAATACCCAAATTGTTCCTTGTAAACAGACGCCAGCTACCTTTTTCTTACACTAAAAGACACTGAGAACAGGATAGCATAAGGATTGAAACTGAATGGATCAGCTAAAGCAACTCAACCGAGACCAGCTTCTGGCGGTAATATCAGATTTTGCAAAGAACTGGCTGGCTCATGATGGGCTGTGGTTTCAGGCCGCAGAGAAGCAGTTTGGAATGGAAACCGCCATTGAGCTTGATACCGAAGCCTGGAAGCGATTTACCGTAATTGAAGCCAAACGGATAATGGCTCGTCACGGTATCGATGGAGACAGTGGGTTGGAAGGATTGAAAAAAGCGCTGGGTTTCCGTCTTTATGCGGTGCTCAACAAACAGGAGTTCCGAAACGAGACTGACCGATCATTCGAGTTCTATATGGTTGATTGTCGCGTGCAGTCGGCTCGCAAGCGCAAGGAGCTGCCGTTGTTTCCGTGTAAGTCTGTTGGCGTAGTTGAGTATTCAGGTTTTGCCCATACTATTGACCCGCGTATCAAGACCGAATGCATCGGATGTCCCCCCGACCAGCAGGCGGGAGAAGAGTATTACTGCGGGTGGCGGTTTACGATTGAGAGTTAGTCGGCTCCAGCGATAATTGCTCAGCTCTGAGGAGAGCGAAAAAACTCGACTGTCTGCTTGAGTCCGTCGTGGAAACTGACTTTTGGATCGTATCCGAATTTCATCAGCTTGCTGACATTGGCGAACGAGTGCTTGATATCACCCGGCTGTGGTGACTGATAGGTCGCCTCAATATCAACGCCCATGATTTTACGCAGCGTATCCAGCAGGTGGTTGAGCGTGAACTGGCCGGCACAGGCAACGTTGAACACGTCGCCAACGATGTCATCGTTGGTTGCAGCCAGCAGATTGGCCTGGACACAATTGTCAATGTAGGTGAAATCGCGTGACTGTTCACCATCGCCAAAAACTGTCGGCTGTGCGCCATTGAGAAATGCGGTAATGAATTTTGGAACAACGGCTGCGTACTGACTCGCTGGGTCCTGATAGGGGCCAAAGATATTGAAGTAGCGAAGGCAGACAGTCGGGAATTTATACAGTCGCCAGTAGTTCAGGCAGTAGTACTCACAGGTCAGCTTTGTCACTGCGTAAGGGGAGAGCGGCGACGGTCGCATCGCTTCGTGTTTGGGTAACTCTTCAGACTCACCGTAAACCGACGAGGATGATGCGGTTACGAATTTCTTCACCCCTGCCCTTTTGGAGGCTTCCAGGACATTAAGTGTGCCGTCAATATTGACCGCATTGCTGGTAATCGGATCGTCAATTGAGCGTGGTACCGAAGGTAACGCCGCCTGATGCAGAACATAGTCCATGCCCTCGACCGCTTTGGTAACGGTCGGGAAATCACGGATGTCGCCTTCGATCAGCTCAATACTGGAATTGATATCGGTCAGATTCGACCTGCGGCCGGAAGAGAAATTGTCCAGGATGCGTACCGTGTCGCCCTTTGAGACAAGTTGCCGGGCTATGTTTGATCCAATAAATCCGGCGCCGCCGGTAATCAAGTATTTCATCGTCGTCGCATTTACTCCTTTTTAGCAAGTATCGGTTGCCTGGGACTATTCCTGAATCGTCGTCCTATGATTCGTCTTGCTTTCATCAACACAAAGAGTATGGTATGTGCGCCTATTTGTCCAGCGATGTTTGTTTTGTCTCAGGTGGGTTTACTTGCTTGGTGACATCGGTGAACCGATACGGGTAGTCGTATGGTGAAAAGTAGGAACGGTCCTCGAGTATCGGCAGGCCGGTTCCAAACAGATGGTTGAGAATCACCCGGAATGAATTGACGGGACTGATCTGATCGTAAAGACCGATACCGGCAGTATCCGGTAAATAATACGCATTGAGAATAGCCATCCGTTCGCGCATAGCGGCCTCGCTCGAATCGCCCCACATCAGGTACGAGTCGATCCCATGATCCGATTGCAGTAGAATGACCGGCGGTCGGTCGGAGTTGGCGAGAATTGCCGATATGGTCCTGGTGAGCTGTTGGTTAAGCCAGGTAACGTAGTCGCTGTACTGTTGGCGGTATTGATTAACGTCGGCGAAATTGCCCGCATCAAAAAAGGTCAACCGTCCGCCGGGGTTCAACTCATTTCCTTCGGCATCAAAGAGAAAGGGTGCGTGGGGCGCCATGAGGTGAGCGAATATGAAGCGGGGATATTTGTGATCCGGGATATTAGATAGATTCTCAAGCGTGTAGAGCAGGCGCTGACGGCAGGCTTGGTTGTACGTCGATTTTGATTCGAGGGCGAAAACAATACGCGGGATCGGTGTCATCCATAATAGCATGTTCTCGAAATCGCTCATTATCCATGAATCGGAAAGGTACTGATCAAAACCTTTCAGCTCAGTAAATCCAACGCCGGATGAAAAGCAGACTGTCTGATAACCGAGACCGGCAAGAAATTCGGCAACACGGTTACTCGCGATCATCTTTGCCAATGGCAGCGTGTTCTTTGTATCGGGCCCCATTGTCGATGCGATCTCATCCAGATACGTCATGTTCAGCGACGATGGTAACGAAAGGATCGTTTGGGGATAGTTGGCGTTGCTTTGAGAGGCTACGAAGAACCCGTTATCCTCAAGGAAATCGACAAAGTTGCTGTTGTCGTGGTTGAAAACTTCGCGGAGAATATCATCGCGGGCGTAGGCGTCCACCACCAGATAGTAGATGTCGGGTTTGCTGGTTGGGGTTTTGGTTGCAGTAAGAACAACGTCGGTCGCAGGCGAGATGGAACCGGCGGCAAAATTAAACAGACCGGCGCTGATTGAGGAGAGGATCATAACGGCAGCGAAGGCGTTGGCTATCTGTGTTACCTGTCCGATCCTGGTTTTTATTCGCGATATCATCCAGGAGCCGAGAGTGAAGAATAAAATTGTTGCCGCAAGCATATAGCGCCCGCGTCCAATTGATATTCCCCACAAGGTTGATCCGGAGACCGCATCGGCGATATGGCTAAACGAGAAAAAGAGCAGCACGAACAACGAGACGATCAAGGCGCTTTTCTGGTGTGCTCCGGTTATCTGGGCAGCGATGGCATACAGAATTCCGGCGACGAGCAGAACGATCAGTGTGGGAAAGATGATTTCAGAGACGGAGACTTCGGCTACGTTATTGGCATAGAGGAAGAGGACCGGGAAGAGGGCAATCAGGACGATGTGAGCGGGGAATCTATTCATGTCGATCCTGTGAGACGAATCGGTGCGCCGGGAAGATTACAGTTGCGTTGAATTGTATGGCTGATGAACGCCGGCCGCTTTTTCATCAAAATATTTCTTCGTAATGACGGTAATTGCGCCCGAAAGTCCCAGCAATGCCACCAAGTTGGGAATAGCCATCAGACCATTGGCGATATCGGCAAACGACCAGACTGCAACCAGATCAAGACGAGCGCCAATCAGAGTGAAGAGGATGAACAGACACTTGTATGGCAGTTTGGCTGCCTTACCGGCAATGTATTCGATACCCTTCTCGCCATAGTACGACCAACTGATCACAG
>DAOUUR010000035.1 GCA_030668045.1 bacterium | reverse complement strand
GTCGGCAAATATCTTGGCCTGCAAGAAGAAATTATAGATCAACCCGGCCATCTCGGTTCGGGTTTGGGTCAGCCCATACCCGTGTTGCTGCTGCACATCAAGAGCATCCTTGACAGCAGCGATCGTTCCAATCACTTCCTGGTTGTCCTCATCAAATGCCAGCGCACGATAGTAGTAGGCCAGCGCCGAGTCGAGTCGGAATTGCTCGTTGTACATATCGGCCTTGTTCTTGAAAAACGCAAACTGGCGTTCCTTCTCGTCTGCAAGCAGAGCGGTACTCTGTAGCCGGGCTTCTTCTTCTCGTCCTGCTTGCTGCTCCGATATCGACGACCCGATCATAAACGAGAGCGAGAACCGGTGGCTGTTGGCGAGGTAGTCAATGAACTTGTATGCGTAGTCAACGCGGAGTCGGCGGACAGCATACCCGGCCCCAAGAGAAACGTTGTCCCGATCATACCCGGCCCTCAGAGAGTACTTGCCCTTTGCAACCATCTCCACTCCGGCGTGAATCAGAGCCGAGCGACCCTCCGGTTTTTCCAGATCAACCGAACCGGTCAAATCAATCATCTCTGACAGGTATATTTCCCGAAACGACAGTCCAGCCGTCACCGAAGTTGGGGAATGCTCGGTTTCATTCTTTAGTTTGATAGCTGCCGGAACAATGTCACGAACAACAAGACCGGTCGAGATACGGTCGGTAATATCCATCCTCAGGCCAAGGTCCATGCCGAATCCATTGTCGGTCAGGTTATCCAGCGACTGGTTGATAACCTTCAATGTCACCCCGGCTGTAACACCGCCTTCAAGTTTACGTCCGGCCGCAACGAGCAACTGCGAGGTCGAGAAATCAAACCAACCCTCATTTACGTAGTTGTTTCTCCGCACAATGTCGCTGGTGCCGATGCGCATATAGGCAATGCCAACTCCCCCGAGACCGAGCAGAGGATGCGCCCACGATGCAAAGTCATAGACCGTCCCCTCAAAGAGTTGCATGTGCATAAATGATACTTCATGGAACTCAAGATGCGGTAGGCAGGCCGGATTGTAGTAAACAGCAGTGGCATCATCGGCCAGCGATGTATAAGCGCCACCCATCCCGAGAGCTCTTGCTCCGGTGCCGACAGCAAAGAGCGATTCATTACCTGCGTTGTCTGCCGAAACCGAAGTCGCCAGCGTCAGAGCCAGCGTCAGAATGAGTATGCCGAGTCTATAATTCATTATCGCACCAGAGCCAACCTTAGCTGTGTGGTCTCACCGGTGGCCAGCGCACGAATCATCACAACATAAACACCGTTGCGCACATTATCGCCGCTATCGTTACGACCACCCCATTGCACAAAATTCTCGCCTTCCTGGCCGCCTTCGGAACCAGATGGATAAACGTGTAAGAAAACCTGTTCACCGGTCAGAGTGAAAACCCGAAGTTCTACCATCGATGCCTGCGTCAATTCGTACGTCAGCACGGCTGGGCCTTCTGCAGGGTCAAACGGATTGTTCTCGACCATCAGTGATGCGCCGAACGATGCACCCTTGAGCACGATATAAGCCGAGATCAGGTACTGTCCCTCTTCACTGGAGAAAAGACGGGGAGCAGTTCCCGCCGCCGGACCATCGAGCAACACCATCGTTACATCGTCCCGATCAAGCTTCACCCGGAACGATTCCAGACCGGCTTTCGCTGTGGCGAGTAGCTTCACCGAACGCGTCTGTCCCGGCTCAATGACAAAACCGCTGAAGAAAAAGAGAACTCGATTACCGCCGATTGTTGCCTGCGAAAGACGATTACCGTCGCTATCAACAAACCAGGTACTGCCCGCTATGAGGACATCACGAGCGTCAAGCGGTTGGTCGGCTCTATCTGTTATCTGCAATTCAATCTGCTGCAGTTCAATCTGACTACCACTGGAGCCGCTCGTATTGTTGAACATCACCTCAAAAAGCTCCGCCTCCCGCCCGGGCAATACTGGTTGATGGTTCGGCAGATCAGTTTCAACTCGGATGTCAGCATCGAATGATTCGATTCTGACGGCAAACTCAAAAGATGAATTGACCGTCTGCGCAGGTTCCAGACTGTTGAGGTCCTGAGGTAAGCTTGTGATCTCATATGTAAAGAGAACCGTCGTATCGAACGCGGGTGCCTGCAACGCAAAATTCAGATGTTCACCGACCACAAAAACTCCCCGCAACGAATCACCCAGCCCAAAATCGACACCATCAGCCGTCAGGAGATACTCGCCGTTGGAGGCGGCGGCCTGCCCTTGATTTGCCACTTCAACAATGAGACTGAACCCGTCTCCGGCGCCGATGATACCACCATCAAGCCCCAACACCTCCCACTCAATCGCCAGCATCGCGGGCGTCTCAATCTGAACAAGAGTCATATTGTCAATCGCCGGCAGGACGTCAACTTCGCCGGTGGCAACACAAACCTGGAATAACTCGGCAGCGGTGGTCTGCTCCGATGCAGTGATCTCAAAAACAACTTCCACCGTGTCCAGTGCCATCAGATTCTCTACCGTCACCTCGGAGACAAAACTGGAACTACCGTCGCTTGAGAGAACCAGGCCTAACGACCCAGCCTCAACATTGGACAGATTGGCCAGTTGACACACAACACTGAATATCTGTCCGGTGTTGACACAAGGAGCGTTGGGAGCGTCAACCTCGACAGCAATAATTTGCACTCTGGCTGTCTGTTCAACCGCAACCGCTTCGCCTCCCAGATCAGTGGCATAGGTGAAGGCAGCATCGCCGGAGAATACACTGTAGGCGATCTCGGCGTTGATCTGAAGGTCGTGACCGAGTTGCGATTCCGGTACAAAGAATGGTTGCGAGACAACATCGTTAAGACCATAGTGGAAACTGTCTATCGAAGATAGCAAACTGGTTGTAGCGCTGAAGCCATCGCCAACGATACGAACTGTCGAGAGTCCGGGATGGATCGTGATCCCAATGGCACTACTCAAGTCGAGTTGGAATCGGAAGGAAACTTCCTTACCCGCGCGGACCGTAGTTGGAGCCAGGCTGGATGTCACGTAGCCTAACGATATTGCGGGAAGCAGTTCAACCGAATCCGGGTATTGGTTGTTCAGAAGAAGAGTCTGCGCTCCCGAGAAAAGCCTGTAGTCGAAATGATAATAGTACGTTCCGGCAAAAAGTCCTGCCTGCGAAGATACAAGCGACGTCAACCCGCGATAGCTGATCAGCCCACCGGAGAAACTTTCCTCGGTGATCATATCGTCAAAGAGAGTGACAAGAGAGGGGCCACCTTTTTCAGAAACCAGTTGGACTGTCAGGTAGGCGCTGTCAATCGGTCCGCCAAAAGATTCGGCTTCAACATCGAACTCGATCTGGAATGACTCGCCCGGATAAACGGAGTCAGGCGTTACCGAGCCGTCTACTACCTCAAGACTCGTCACTACCTCGATCATGACCGGAACAGCCAGAGTGTCGACCGATGTATATGTCGTTCCCCGTAATTGAAAATCGGCCTCAACATAGATTGCCAGCGTATCGACAGTCGCAATCCCGGTATATGCCGGCAACGTGAGCGCGAGGGTATCGGTTTTTCCACCGCTCCCGCCAATGAAATTTTCAGAATCTGTTTCACCACCGGCAACCAACGTGGCCTGCACTAACACCAGCGCGCTGGGCGATTTGCTGCCACCGTTCCGAAGGACGACGTACACCGTCGTGGGTTCGTCCCGAGAAATCGACTCAATCGGATCGTAATCGGAATCAAGAACGTCGAGAACATCGTAACCATTAAACGAGATCGCCACCGCCTGAGAGACAACTCCCCCGGTAGAGGCAACAATCTGGCAGATAGTCGAAAATTCACCATACACAACTCCGGCTGGAAGCAGGTGAACTATGCCACCTATCTGCAGGGAGCTATCGTCGAATTGATCGGGGACTAACTGCCCGACCGATGGTGTCAGGGTCAGTGGGTTTGCCGCCAGATCGTATTCGATACAGAGGTTGCCATAGGTGTCAAAGAGCATTACCTCGGCAGTATCCTTAAGCGTCTGGTTGACAATTTGGTCGGGAAGAATATTCAGGAAGAGCTGGCTCAGATCACCGTGCCGCACTCTGATGTGCCCCGACTCGGCGCAGGCGCCACCCCAGGATGCACGAACGCGGCCAACTCCGACCTCCGCCGCTGTGAACACCGGCCCGTCGAGAGTCCCGAGAAGAGAAGCACTGTCGGCCAGTGACCAGATGAAATCAACGTCAGGCAACAGATTGCCCTCTGAGTCATATGCCATGGCGTAAAACCGAAGCGTTTCTCCCGACCGCACAGCCGTGTCGGTGTGCGGCAGAATGGCGATGCTGTCGATCAGGCCTTCAGTTTGTTCCGAAGACAGACTCAACCCGGCGCGTTCGGACTGGCTATCATCAGCGCCAGCCGTAAAACGGAAAGCAACAGTCAGTATCAATACCGTCGTAAAAAGACGGACAAGAGATTTACGAGAGTAGATTTTCATCATAAAAAAACGGGGCGCTTATCCACACTCCACCCCAACAACTAAGAAAGAGCAAAGTCGATGCCCCACAGGCAATTGCGAGACATTTTCAAGGTGGAAATATCTTCCCTGTCCCGAAGTCCATTATCGGATGATAACTCGCTTGATGACAACAAGTTCAGCTCAAGCCCATTGCGTCAAACGATCTGGTGGCTGAACAAGCAGAATCTGCGATGTTCAGAAGTTGAACAATTCAGTAGTTACTTGCAGAATTCAGGAAACCAATTGCAGATATCGGGACCGTTGGCCCTATCCGATAATCGACCTTTCAGCGGCCTCAACAGCGTTGAACATCAGCATTGCGATAGTCAGCGGTCCAACTCCGCCCGGCACCGGCGTGATCCAGGAAGCTCTGGCGGCACATGAATCAAAGTCAACATCGCCTACCAACCGATAGCCTCTGGGATCGTTGGAGTCGTCGATTCGGTTGACCCCGACATCGATCACGACAGCACCATCCTTGATCATCGAACCATCAATTGTGCCCGGTCGCCCGACAGCCGCAATCAGGATATCAGCCCGGCGAGTTATTTCGGCCAGATTGGTCGAACGGGAATGCGCTATAGTGACTGTGGCGTTGGCCATCTTCGCTTTCTGCACCAATATAGCAGCCATTGGCTTGCCAACAATATTAGAGCGTCCAACAATGACAGCCTCTTTACCGGCGGGATCGATATTATAATACTCCAGCAGCTTCATAATCCCATGAGGCGTGCAGGGCAGCACGTTGGGTTCACCGATCAGCATCAGACCAACATTGTACGGATGGAAACCATCGACATCTTTCTCCGGCCTGATAGCCTTGACGACCGCTGGTTCATCCAAATGCGACGGCAACGGCGATTGCACGAGAATCCCGTGAATGTTGGGAGCTTCGTTGAGCTGCGCGACGATCTCATCAAGTTCGGCCTGAGCGATGTCAGCCGGTCGGCCAATAGCCTCCGAATACAGCCCAAGCTTCTCACACATCCGGACCTTGCTCTTCACATATGTCTGTGAAGCGGGGTCATCGCCGATCAACACTGTAGCCAGACCGGGAGTGACTCCCTTCTCTTTCAGAGTGGCAATGCGGGCCTTGACAGATTTCCTGACGCTCTTCGCTACCTCTTTGCCATCAATGATTTGCGCGCTCATACTTGAAGTCGTCCTTTAGCTTAATCGGTTTCCTCGTTGAGACTCTGGGCATCACGGATATCAAACTTCTCGCAGTATCGTTCGATGCGTTCAGCTCTGCCTGTGGCTGCATTAATATCGACGATCACACCGGAGATTCGGATATCATCGCTGGCGGTAGTGAACCGTTTTGGCATTCCGGTAAGGAATCTCTCAAGTGCCGGTTTTTTCTGCATACCGATGATCGAATCAAAAGGACCGGTCATACCGGCATCGGTGATGTAGGCTGTCCCTCTCGCGCTGATCTGTTCGTCGGCGGTCTGAATGTGGGTGTGAGTTCCGACAATCGCCGATATTTTGCCGTCGAGGTAATAGAACAAAGCCTGTTTTTCCGATGTCGCCTCAGCATGAAAATCGACAAAGACAATATTCACATCGGGGTCAATCTGGTTTAGTTCGCGATCGGCAACCCTGAAGGGACAATCGATATCTTTCATGTACGTCCGACCCATTAGATTCAGAACAGCCACTCGAACATCGCCGACCTGCTGAACATATGAGCCGAGTCCGGGGGCCCCAATTGGAAAGTTGGCAGGGCGCAGGAGTTTTGGCTTGTCGTGGAGATAGTCGATAATGTCCTGCCTGTCCCAGATATGATTGCCCGACGTTTGCACGTCGATCCCATAGCTGAACGCCTTCTGGGACATCGGTGGCGTTACGCCAAAACCACCGGCTGCATTTTCGATGTTGGCGATGACGAAATCAACCGAATGCTTTTCCCGCAGTGGTTTGATCATGTGGGCAGCGGCCTGACGACCAACCCGTCCGCAGATATCAGCAACGAAGAGAATTGTAAATGACATCAAGTCATCTTTCTAAGGTGAAGATGCGCAGGGTTTCCGATCGGCTCCACCAATCCATATCGGCTGCAATGGTATAACAAAAGCGGAGTTTAACAAAACTCCGCTTAGGAATCAATCTCTATCTTGGGTCGTGTGAGAATTCTTCTATTTTGCGTACTCCGTCGAACGGGCTTCCCTGATCACCGTCACTTTGATCTGACCGGGGTACTGCATTTCGGCTTCAACCTTTGCGGCAATATCACCGGCCAGGATCGAAGCACCCAGATCATCGACCATCTCATTTTCGACAATCACGCGAACCTCACGCCCAGCCTGAATAGCGTAAGCTTTGGAGACACCTTTGAAACTATCGGCCAATTCTTCAAGCTGTGTCAGCCGCTTGATGTACGCCTCCAGCGGTTCCCTTCGCGCTCCCGGACGCGCCCCGGAAATAGCGTCGGCTGCCTGAACAAGCACCGGGTACGGACCAAGCATCGGAACATCGCCATGATGCGCTTCCACAGCGTTAATTACAACCTCGTTCTCATGATACCGCCGCATAAAATCGGCGCCTATCTGCGTGTGAGTACCTTCGGTTTCACGGTCAATCGCTTTTCCGATATCATGGAGTAAGCCACAACGTTTCGCCACCGTAGCATCAAGTTCAAGCTCTGCGGCCATCAGACCACACAGCATAGCAACTTCCTTGCAGTGCCCCAGCACATTCTGACCATAAGATGTTCGGTAATGCAATTTGCCCATCATCTTGATGACATCAGCATGAAGGCCGTGAATACCAAGATCGAAACAGGCCTGCTCACCGGCTTCACGAACCATCACTTCCATCTCGCGCTGTGATTTTTCGACCACCTCTTCAATGCGCGTAGGATGAATCCGGCCATCGCTGATCAGTTTCTCCAAAGACATACGAGCGATCTCTCTTCGAACCGGATCGTACCCCGACAAGATCACCGCTTCGGGAGTGTCATCGACAATCACATCAACGCCGGTAGCAGTTTCAAAAGAACGGATATTGCGACCCTCGCGGCCAATAATCCGCCCCTTCATCTCATCGTTGGGCAGGTTGACAACCGAGACAGTCGATTCCAGCGTGTAGTCGGCGGCGCTGCGATAGATAGCCGAAAGCGTGATCTCGCGTGCTTCTTTGTCGGCCTCGCGTACAGCCTTGTCCTTGATCTCTTTTATCATAGCAGCGGCTTCGATTTTGGCTTCGTTGAACATGTTATCCATCAGTTGTCGCTTGGCTTCCTCTGGCGTCATCTGGGCTATTTTTTGCAGCTGCTCGTTCTGGGTTTTGATCGTTTCCTCAAGCTCGCGCTCTCGCAGTTCAATTCCCTTTTCACGCGCCTGAATATTTTTCTCCCGAGACCCCAGATCGCGATCACGAGTATCGAGGACCTCCAGTCGTTTCTGGATCGTTGATTTTCTCTCCGCGAGGTCCTTCTCAGAGTCTTCCAGTTCACGCCGCAGACGGGTAGCTTCCAGGTCGAAATCGCTTTTGACTTTCAGGAACTCTTCCCGCGCCTCCAGAACAGCTTCTTTTTTCTTTATCTCTGCTGTCTTCTCAGCCTCGGCAAGAATCTTTTTGACTTCCTGCTCGGCTTTCTGAAGACTATTGGCGCCGATTCGACGCGCCAGAATCCAGGCCAGAGTGAACCCCGCTGCGGCTGCAACGATTCCGACAAGGATATATATAAGAATGTCATTCATAATGCCTCCCATCCGGACACAGTCCGAGATGTTTGAAACTATATAAAAAGTCGAGATAGAAGGAACAGGCAACCCGACGGCTACCCGAATGGATACTTATGACTTATCGGCTAACGCCTCTTCAAGCTGCGTGATAAAACCCTTGACGCGATTTTCGACACTGCCTCCGGTCTCGTCTAAAGCATCCTTACTTTCAACCAGTTCGGACGCTATCGATAGAGCGGCCAGGATCGCGACTTTGTCTCGCGATTTCACCCGGCCACCATCGGCAATCTCTTTCATTCTCGAGTCAACAAGATCAGCGATTTTGGAAATATGCTTGGGGTCGCCTGCCCCTGTAATGGGATAGTCCTCGTCATAAATTCTGACGACGACCTTGTTATCAACGCTACTAGTAGTCATAAAATATCAATTCGGACGTCGGCGGTTAAACCCGCCACTCTATCCTGCTTGGTTACAATATCTTTATCGTTTCAATCCTGTTTACTGTCAAGCAAAAACAATCAATCAATGAGCGACTCAAGCTGGCTGAGCCTGTCAAGCACCAGCACCAGCTTGTCGCGAAAATTATCGGCCTGGTCCGCATTTTCCAGCATCACACTGGAGTAATGTTTCTTGAGCGACACAAGCTCCGCTTTCATATCGGCGTCCTGATCTTTCAGGGTGGTGTTTTCCGATTTAAGCTGTTCAAACCGGCCCAGGACTTCGTCAATCTTGGTTGACAGTACTTCCAGTTTATCAGACATAATCAGTTATCCCGAATTTCAGCCTTAAAGTCATCCTTAAGCATATCGGTAACATCTTGTTGTTGTTTATCAACTTCGGCGCTCTCGAGACTGCGTTCATCGGAGCGGTACACAATAGAGATCGCAATAGATTTTCTGCCTTTCTCAATCTGCTTGCCAGCGTAGAGATCAAATATCTGCACCGATCTGGCCAGTTCCCCGGCAGTCTTCTTGACTTTTTCAATCAAATCGCCGGTCCGAACCTGCTCGTCGAGAGTCATCGAAATATCACGAGAAGCGGAAGGGTACACCGGCAACGGCTCGTATTCAACCAGCCGATTACTCATACCAATTAACACAGAAAGAGACAGTTCCGCAACGAATATTGTTTGCTTGATCCCAAGTTTCGTACCAATAGCCTTGGCGATCTGGCCGATCTCGCCAACCTTCTGAGAATCGATCCGGACTTCAAATGAGATGTCGTCATCAAAATACGGAACGTCGGCAGCCACATAGTCGGGTGCAGACCAGTCAAAATGTCCGGCAAGCTGATCGATGGCGCCTTTCAGATCATAAAAATCGAGCGGTCGAGGGGTCGAGCGCCAACCATTTTCGGTATGTCCCGATACGACCATTACCAGACGATCCTCTTCAACCCAGTTATCTTTGGCATCGGGCGGGGAAAAGCAGCGACCAAGCTCGAACAGCCGAATATCCATATTGCGATGCGCCAGATTAAGTTTGACGACATCAAGGGCGGTATGGACAACCGAGTTGCGCATAATGTCGAGCTCTTCGGAAATCGGATTGATGATCTTCAACTGGCCCGCATCCGGATTGAGCAGGCGCGCGGTGCGGCTGTCTGCCAGACCGTGGTTAAGCATCTCGTCAAAACCGACTCCGGTCAATATGGTCGCAAGCTCTTCGTTAAAGAGGTCATAGTAGCGAAGAGGCGTATAGAGCGGTCCAACATTGGAGATCGCATCGGGAACATTGTCGAAACCGTAGATGCGGACAATTTCCTCAATCAGGTCAATCTCCCGGACGATATCAGTTCGATAGGTCGGAACTCGTACCTGGAAAGTGTCGCCGTCGCCGTCGGCTACTTCATACTCAAGGTCGGTCAGGATGGTACGCATCTTCTCCGCCGACAAATCTGTTCCAAGAACTTTGTTGCATCGCGACGGGCGGAAATCTATAGAGCCGGGTACGATTTCATTTGGGTAGCAATCAACGATCCCACCCAGGACCTCTCCCCCGCACAGCTTCTGGAGCAAATGCGCGGCTCGGTTGATAGCGTACGGGACGCAGTTGGGATCAGCGCCTTTTTCAAAACGGGACGAAGACTCGGTGACAAAACCGAGTTGTTTTCGGCCACGACGAATTACACCGGGATTGAAGTACGCTGACTCCAGCAGGATATCGGTAGTATCATCGCCGACCTCGGAGTCCTGACCGCCCATAATGCCACCGGCGGCAACAGCCTGCTTCCCGTTGGTAATGAGAAGAACTTCGGGCGTAAGTGTATGTTCCTGTCCGTCAAGGGTAGTGAACTTTTCCTTATCACGGGCACAGCGGACAACAACTTCGTTTGAACCGAATCTGTTCAGGTCAAAGGCGTGCAGCGGCTGCCCTGTCTCAAGCATCACCAGATTAGTTATATCGACAACGTTTGAAATCGGACGAATCCCGGCGGTTAGCAGCTTCATCTTAAGCCACCACGGTGACGGACCCTGCTTGACACCCTTGATCACGCGAGCGGCGTAGCGGGGACAGGCCTCGGGATTATCAATTGAAACGCTGATATAATCGGAAGCTTTTTCGGCGCTCTCTTCGATAGGATGCTCAGGTCGACGCAGTTTGATTGAAGCGAGGCCCGCCAGGTCACGGGCGATCCCAATGGCCGACATCGAATCACCACGGTTGGGGGTCAATTCAAAAGAGAGGACAAAGT
>DAOUUR010000362.1 GCA_030668045.1 bacterium | reverse complement strand
TCTGCTCAGCTTCTGCACAAAAAACACCTGCACGAAACGGGAGATTCGACTCTGCCAATAATAGCAGTTGACGAATCGGCGGATTTGAGTAAATTGATATTATACCCGCAAATGATCCGGGGTGATCTTTGTACGCTTACAAGTGAGGTAATTATGAGTCGCAGAACTCTTTTTTCCGCTATACTATTGATCGTATTGGGTCTGGTGTTGGCCACCAGCGGCTTCGCCCGACTCGATCAGAAGAAACCGGACATTGTCGACTGGCACGACCAGAAGAAACCGGTTTTTATCGATTGCCCTGATTCTGTCATCCGGGCCTGTCAGTACGACACTGTTTTCGTACAGGTAAAGGCTGAACACCCGCGTGGCCAGAACGCCCGGTCAATTCGCTATCATCTTGTCTCTGATATAGGCCAGGTCGATGCCGTCACCGGTGTTTGGTCATACAAAGCTACCAAGTGGTGCGACTCTATCGTCGAAGTCGAAATCGCCGCTTCGATCGGCAACAGCCAGATTCGGACGTCCGGCGATGAGAACTGCATTTTTGAGGTCAGGGTCGGCCCCACCGGTCCGACGGAGGTCACAGTGAGCGGCAAGGGTAGCGGCCATGCTTTTCTAGCAGGCGCTCCTGGAAAAACCTCTTTACCCATACAGTTAGATGATGCTTACAACTGTGGTATTGAGATAGAGATTAGAAACATTACTCCTAAACCGGATGGCCTGATTTACATCGAAGATGACGAAAGCCTGGCGCTGGTTTTTGAAGCCACCTCCGACGATGTCGGAAAAAGGTTCATGGTCGAGTTAGGTACATCCAATCAGTGGCATCAGCGTCAATTCCATCTTGTGTTCGACACGCGCAACCCTCCTCCAGTGCCGGTTTTCACCGTCTGTCCGGATTCCGGAACAATTGGCCACTGCGATCACATATACGCATCTATCAGAGCAATCGATCCTGACTACGGTACGTCCACCGGTGTCACCTATGAAGTCATCTCCGGACCGGGCAGCGTCTACCCAAGCATAGGCCGGTACGTTTTCTTCCCGGACCCCGCTGATGCCGGCAAGACATTCGAAGTTGAGATCGCGGCAGAATATGCCGGTGTAAGAACAACCGGCGATCTGAACTGCAAGTTTTCGTTCGTTGTCAAAAACAGTGCACCTGATTTCGTATGGTATCAGAACCCGTGCGGAGAAGAAATCGATATGCCGGCTCCGGGAGATTCAACTCTGACCCTGAGAATAAACGACAGCGACTTGTGCGACCAAGTTGATCTCTTCGTAGCCGAGACTACGCCTGAATTGCCCGGATCGATATCGTTCCAGACTTATCCCGACAAGTGGACCACGGCCACTATTAGTCTGGATGAATCAGCAGCAGGAGGATCGTACCAAGTGACAATCGGCGCGACCGACCAGATAGATACAACCTATTGTCAGTTCACAGTTAACGGTATCGACCTCTCCGAACCAGCACCGATAAAGGTGCGTATTGATTACAATACAGACGTATATCAGGGGCAAGTGGCCCAGGTAGATGTCTCACTCGACGCGGCTCCTGTTGAAATCGGCGGATTTGATCTGCTCATCGGATGGGATTATACGACACTGCGAATCGACAATGCCACCGAAGGAGACGCTTTCTTCGGCGAAGATGGCTGCCAGTGGGAGTATTTCACCTATCACTGCGGCCCCGATGGAGACTGTGGCGAAGGAGAATGTCAGCCCGGGATGGTACGCGTGATCGGAATTGCTGAGATCAACAACGGAGACGTGCACCCCGTTTGCAACAACCCGGACGATTTGCCAGCGACACTGTTCACTCTTGATTTCCTTGTCAGCAACGACCGCACGCTGGAGTGCGCATATTTGCCTATCCAGTTCCTGTGGCAGAACTGCGGAGACAACTCAATCAGTTCTCGCGCAGGCGATGAACTGTACATATCTCAGTCCGTCTATGACCGCATGGATCGAGACAAACCCTGGCTGTTCACTGACATTACCGACGCAAATCACCCTGATGGTTACCCGACGAACTTCGGTGCACAGGATTCTGATTGCTTCGATCCGGCTCCCGCCAGTCAGCCTGTTCGGCGGGTCGATTTCTACAACGGAGCGATGCAGATTTATTGTCAGGGATGGATTGACGCAACGGGTGATATTAACCTCAACGAAATTCCGTATGAAATCCATGACGCCCTCCTGTTTGCACGCTCCTTTGTCGAGTGTGATATCACTGATGTCTTTACTCTCAATATAGAAGGACAAATCGCCTCAAGCGACATCAATCGCAACGGCACGCCGCTGGAGTTGGAGGACTTTGGTTTGATGTTGCGGATCGTATTTGGCGATTACCCACCTTATACACTCTGCCCCCCCTCGACCGATACGGCCTTCTTTACGCCGACCGAGAATCAGATCAATGTCAACTTTAGCAGTTCCGATTCTCTGGGTGCGGTCCTGCTATCCGTTGAAGGTGATATAGAACCGGTCCTTGAAGCCCCCGGCCTCAACATGATGCACCACACCTGCGATGATGTTACCCGTATTCTCATTTACGGTTTCCGTCACGCTCAACCAATCGGCAACGGAACGCTTGTCTCCGGGATTGCCAGTGCGCCCCTGATTGAGGCGGTGGCTGTGAGTTTCTGTGGGGGTTCCGTGCCTACCTACATTGAGGGCACTCTCGGGACCGATGGCAACAAAGGCTCACTGCCGGAGCAGTTTGCCCTGCACCAGAATTTCCCCAACCCGTTCAACCCGACTACCACGATCAGTTTCGATCTGCCGTCAGCTTTGAATATCGAACTGCAGATTTTCAATATCATCGGTGAGACGGTCTTCGGCCAAACCGGTTTCTATTCGGCGGGGACGCATCAGATTCGCTGGGCCGGAACCAGCACCGGCGGGCAGCGAGTATCGAGTGGGGTCTATTACTACCGGATCAAGGCCGGCGACCATGTTGCCGTCAGGAAAATGGTCCTCCTGAAATAAGCGGCAAGCCGGGCCATTCGCTTCGGCACACAATAAGGGTTGACCAATCGGTAGATTTAGGTAAATTGTTAAGATACTCGCAATTGGGTCGCAGTTGTCTTTGTACGCTAAGAGGTGAGGTAATTATGAGTCGCAGAACTCTTTTTTCCGCTATACTATTGATCGTATTGGGTCTGGTGTTGGCCGCCAGCGGCTTCGCCCGACTCGATCAGAAGAAACCGGACATTGTCGACTGGCACAACCAAAAGAAACCGGTTTTTGTCGACTGCCCTGATCCTGTTGTTCGGGCATGCCTTT
>DAOUUR010000565.1 GCA_030668045.1 bacterium | reverse complement strand
CTTTGATAAGTCCAAAATCGAGATTGACTCGGACAACATGGTGGTCAAGCAGGTTTGGTTTGACTCCAAAGACGGCACCAGGGTTCCGATGTTTGTTGTCCACAGCAAAGAACTGAAACTGGACGGCAACAATCCGACCATGATCTATTCCTACGGTGGTTTTAACAGCTCCTCAACCCCCTATTTTTCCCGGACCGCGACTCTCTTCTGTGAGAATGGGGGTGTCTATTGCCTGGCCAACCTTCGTGGTGGCGGTGAATTTGGCGAAGAGTGGCATAAGGCCGCTATGTTTGAAAAGAAACAGAACACTTTCGATGACCTCTACGCTGCCGCTCAATGGCTGATAGACAACAAGTACACCAATCCCGCCAAGCTGGCCTGTGCCGGTGGGAGCAACGGTGGCCTGACGGTGGGAGCGGCCATGACCCAGCGACCGGATCTGTTCAAGGCGGTTCTCTGCACCTATCCGCTTCTGGACATGCTGCGCTTTCATCTGACGTTGATGGGTCCTTTCTGGACCAGCGAGTACGGCTCAGCCGACGAACCGGACCAGTTTGAGTACATCAACGAATACTCGCCTTACCAGAATGTTACAAAGGGAACGGCCTACCCGGCGGTACTGTTTGTAACCGGTGATGCTGACACACGCGTCGATCCTATGCACGCTCGCAAGATGACTGCTATGATGCAGGCGGCGACCAGCTCGACCAACCCGATCCTGCTCTACTACGATACCAAGGCCGGGCACATGGGCGGGACACCGACCTCCAAGCTGGTGCAAGACGTTATGGTGCAGGTTGGTTTTATGTTCACCAACCTTGGCGTCGATGTAGTCTATTGACCGGACCGAATTAGCACGGATTTTCTCGGGAGGCCGTTTGCAGACGGTCTCCCTTTTTGTTGACGCAATCTTCGTATTGCGTTGATAGAACCGATTGCCTATATTGGCGTGCTGTGAGAAGGTAAACATCTAAAGCAACAGGAAATATGCACTATGGCAATAGTCCGACCGTTTAGGGGTATCAGACCAAAGCCCGAACTGGCTGCCAAAATTGCCAGTCCGCCATATGATGTTCTCAGCAGCGATGAAGCACGAGAACTTGTCAAGAATAATCCCGACTCATTCCTGAGGGTCAACAAGTCCGAGGTTGATTTTCCCGTCGGCACCGATACCTATGGCGAACAGATCTACGCTAAGGGTAAGGAAAATCTTGATCGACTCCTGCACGATGGTTTGATGATGCGGGATGAGACACCCTGCTTTTATCTCTACCGACTAACCTGGCGGGGACAAAATCAGACGGGGTTGGTAGCTCTGGCTTCGGTCGATGAATACGATCAGGGGAAAATCAAAAAACACGAACACACGCGACCGGAAAAGGTCGATGATCGCGCCAATCATATTCTGGCGTTGGATGCTCAGGTCGGGCCGGTCTTCATTATCCACCGACAAAAACCCGATGTTCGCAAGCTGACCGCAGAGATTACATCCCAACCGGCCGACATCGATTTTGAGGCCAACGATGATGTTCGACACGAGTTCTGGGTTGTGAGAGATGATCCACGAGTTGACGCCTTACGAGATGCGTTTGTCTCAATACCTGAGATGTACATTGCCGATGGTCACCACCGTTCCGAGTCGGCCTCGGAGGTTTGCCACCGACTCCGCGAGAAAAATCCCGACCACACCGGAAATGAACCGTACAATTTCTTCCTGACAGTTATTTTCCCCGACGATGAAGTTCGCATCCTCTCCTACAATCGGGTTGTGAGTGATCTCAACGGCCTGACTCCGACAGAAATTCTCCAAAAAGCCTTGGACAAATTTTCCATCTCCGAGACCGGTGGTGCCTTTAGTTCGGACAAACCGGGGCAGATTGGTTTGTACTGTGATCAAAAATGGTACTTGCTTCAGGTTCGAGAAGGCAGCTGTGATGCCTCCGATCCGGT
>DAOUUR010000309.1 GCA_030668045.1 bacterium | reverse complement strand
TTGTGGGTAACTCTGTCAATAAATGCGTCGGTAGTAGCACAACCATTGACACCACTATACCAACTCAACGTAGCTCCGCCGGTTGAGTCTACCTGATAGGCTATGTGTGGCGCATCGACCAGCGGTTCTGTCTCGTAGGTCGAACTGTGGATCATCGATATGATTCCCCAGTTCCAGTCCTCCAGACCATCGTTGCAGGCAATGTCGGCCATCTTCAGGTCATGCCAGCCGAAGTCGGCCCATAGCCAGAATGAGAGATCGTATGAATCGGTGTTGGCAGGGTTGCCGATCTTGATCAGGTAGGTAGCTGAGGCGGTAGGGTCGGCGCTCTGGTGGGGAGAAGTGAAAGTGCCGTAGAAGATTGAATCGTCACCCCAGTATTCGACCGAAGGATAGGTGGGCATCTCGGAAAAATCCCAATACACCGACGGTGTCAGTGTCTGGCCGTCATCACCTGAACCGGTCCAGTAGAGCGCGTTGTCATCGTGATCTTCATAGGCGAATACCAGCTTACCGTTGCCGGCGTCGCCAAAAGCGGGATGCAGGCTCAGGGATACCGGTGGCACATTGACTTCCATGTTGATCTCATAGTCACCGGCGGTACCGATTCCTTCGCCGTCGATTACGATGTAATAGGTATTACCAGCCATGAACGGCAACTCGAAAAGGGCCGATCGGGGTGAACCACTGCAACTGGCATCAAACCGGTTGCACGCAAAAAGATTGGTCGAGTCGTTCTCATAGACCCAGAGATGGGTCATGTAAGATGAATTGCACAGGCTGATGTTGATTGGTTCATCGATCGTCGGTGCGTACGAATAGACCACGTCGGGACACTGGGCCCACAAGTCGCACGCTTCATCGTAGTCATCAGTATAGCCGACCGTCGTACCGGTGCCGGTAAATGGCAACGATGTGATTGGCGTAGCTGTAGCGATATTATCACCAGCCTGCAGCGGGGTAGCCTGATAGTACTGCTGTGGAGACTTGCTGCCACCGGTGATGAGAGGGGCGGGTAGCTGCTTCAATTGGATCGCGATTTCCTGCGGTTGCTGGGTGATTTTCCTGGCGACCGGGGAACTGACCTTTTGCGCTTTCTCCGTTGTCGACTGGCCGGTTGTGGGAACCAGCAACAAAACAGTCAAAGTAGCGGTTATTATGGACAGATGGCACCGTGCTGCCTTCATATCTTGCCTCCGAAATCTCTGTTTATTCTACTCTATTACCTATAGTATCGGTGATGAGAGCGATAAGTTTTGCCGTGATACAGGTGCTTTTCCGATTTTCCCTCCCAGAACCGGAAATATCGGAGGAAATCACAAGCTGAATTGACCAACCACCACCGTTGCCTGTTCAATACCTGAACAGTTGCTATATATTAACGGCTATCATCGACTAAAGTTCAGTGGAAATGGGCTTGCCCTCGGTGGGCCGTTGGTGTAGTTTCTCATATCTGATAATCTATCCGACTGGCACCGGCAGGGTTGCTGAGAGCGGTCGGTAACATTCAAAGAAAGGATCAGTAATGCGACAATCGTATCGAGTCTGTCTGACGGTTGGGGTGATTCTTGCTGTCTGCTTCGCGGGAAATGTTCTGGCGGCGGACAAAATCAAGATCGAAAAGCTCGACGATCTCCCTCGTCACACCTACACACTGGAAATCAAAGCGCTGGAGCTTCTGGAAAACGATGAGGCTTTCGGTAATCTGGTGACGGCCGTTAAAGCCGACCTTGAGTCGGACCTGGCGACCTATGAGATCGACGACAAATCAACTCTCCAGGGCTACTATGGCACGCTGGGCTCAATCGCCCTGCTGGAAGAACGGTACGACGATTGGTTTGCGTACTTTGAGTTGAGTCAGGCGTTGGAAGACAAAGAGGCTGTGAAGCTGACTAGTGGATTGTCCACCCGCGCTTATATCAAAGCGATACAATCGGGTGCCGAGGATCCGACCGTTCCGTTCCGTGAGGCATACGCCGAACTGGTCAATGTGCTGCCGTATGATATTGTTGGCGCGGACCTGAAACAAAGCAAGGGCCGCTCCGAAATATTCTCTGAGAATCTTATTTTGGGTATTATTGAGTCCCGTATCCAGCCGATGCTGGACCAAACGGAAGGCGTTATGAGCAAGGATATCGCTTTTTCGTTGATCGGTATGGTTCGCAATATTCGCACGTATCTCCCGTTTAAGGATATCGTCGGTGAAGTTCTGAGCGTGTATCTCGATGCTCACGCTGTTGAGAAAGAGGAAATCTGGACGGCACGAGAGTTTGATCTGCCGGCAGAAGCTCCGGCTAAGGAAGTTGTTGTTGCGATCTGGGATTCGGGTACCGATCCGGACGTCTATGGTGACGGGATGTGGACCAATGCGAACGAAATTCCGGCCAATGGCATTGACGATGACAACAATGGTTTTGTCGATGACGTTTATGGCATCGGCTACACTCTGCATAGTGATAAGACATCCGATGTAATCTATCCTATCGGCGATGTCGAAAAAGACCGCGCTCGTCTGCAACGACAGATGAAAGGGTTGGACGACATAACTTCCAACATCGACAGTGAAGAGGCCAACGAGGTACGCAAGGCTATGAGTAGCCTGCCGCGCGAAGAAGTGCGACCCTTTATCGAGGGCATTGCCGAGTATGGCGGCTTCGCTCACGGTACTCATGTGGCCGGGATTGCCGTCAGAGGAAATCACTTTGCCAAGATTCTCTCCGCCCGAATGACATTCGGTTACGAGATGATTCCCGAAGAGCCGACTGTGGAGCAGGCAGAAAAAGATGCCATTGCCGTCGCCGAGATAGTCGAGTATTTCAAAACGAACGGTGTCAGAGTGGTCAACATGAGTTGGGGCGGTACGCTGGCTAGTGTTGAGGGCGCCCTTGAGGCCAACAATGCCGGTGGAGAGCCCGAAGAACGCAAGGCTCTGGCCCGTAAGATATTTGAGATTGGTAAAGTTGCGCTGTTTGATGCTATCAAGAACGCACCGGATATTCTCTTTGTGACTTCAGCTGGCAATGACGACGCTGATGTCAATTTCGAGGAGTTCATTCCCAGCTCGTTTGATCTGCCGAATATCATGTCGATTGGTGCAGTCGATCAGGCCGGTGATGAAACCAGCTTCACGTGCTTTGGAAAAGTCGATGCCTACGCTAACGGATTCGAGGTCGAAAGCTTCGTTCCCGGTGGCGACAAGCTGAGCATGAGTGGTACGTCGCAAGCATCGCCGCAGGTAGTTAACCTTGCCGCTAAATTGTTTGCCCTCAACGCGGACCTCACTCCGACGCAGGTTACGGAATTGATAGTAAGCGGCTGCGATGAGCACAAAGCGGGGGAGAGATCGGTGATGCTGATCAATCCCAAAAAGACGGTCATGCTGCTGGCCCAGATGAAATAGGAGTCAGTGTCAAATTACTATTGTTATGCAAACGGACGACTGAGGCGTCCGTTTGTGTATGTGCTGGTGCAGTGGGCGTGTGTGCTTGAGCTCAAAGCAGGCTTGCCCTTAAAGCAGGTGTGCCCTTAAAGCAGGTGTGCCTGTGGAGGAGTTCGTTATGATGCGAGTGTCTGTTGTGCGAGCTATCATGCTTGCAGGAATCTGTCTGGTTTTTCTCATCTCCGATGTACATTCATTTGATAACGACCGGAAGGGTTTCGTGCTGGGGTATTGAGGGGGCGTGCTGGCATCGTATCTCTCACCCCAAGGGGTGAGCCACCCGGCGCTGGGTGGGGTATCCGGGCGGAGGAAATGGGGCGACACGCTGCTTTTTATCGGCCACGACTGCTGCCCGCAAGTTCCCTGGAACTGCTTCCCAGACAGTGATTTGTAGAC
>DAOUUR010000454.1 GCA_030668045.1 bacterium | reverse complement strand
GTGATAGACGGTACTGTCCCTGTTGCTACCGTGACCGAGACCAGCTATGGTCCTTTATCTCTCGATTTAGGTATGACTTACTACTGGCGGGTTGATGAGGTCAATGACGCTGAGACCCCCACAACCTGGAAAGGCGACCTCTGGAACTTTAGGACGCAGGAATATTTTGTCGTGGACGATTTTGAGCTTTACAATGACCTTAATGAAGGTGAACCCGGGAGCAATAGGATATATCTTTCCTGGACGGACGGATTAGACGACCCGGGAAACGGTTCTATCATCGGTTATGATAATGCTCCTTTTGCCGAGCAGACCATCGTTCACGGCGGCAGCCAATCAATGCCGTTTTCATACGATAACGCCGTTGGTTACTCTGAGGCGACAATGACATTGACTAATCCTCGTGACTGGACTGAAGAAGGTGTCGGAGTTCTGTCACTGTGGTTCAGGGGTAATCCTATAAGCTTCATAGAAGATCCGGCCGGAACATTTACTATTAGCGCAGCAGGTACGGACATCTGGGATACTGCAGATGAGTTTCGCTTCGCCTATAAGCAACTCTCCGGCGCAGGCTCGATTGTGGCACAGGTGCTCAGTATCCAGAACACAGACGGCATGGCCAAGGTAGGTGTGATGATTCGAGATTCACTTGACCCGGGCTCGAAACATGCCTTCGTGTGTATTACACCCAGTAACGGTGTTGTAGCCCAAGCTCGTGTTACAACTGACACAACCAGTGCCAGCAATAACCAGACCGGTATTACCGCACCGCATTGGGTGAAGTTAGAGCGCGACGCTGCAGGTGCTTTTACGGCTTCCCATTCGGCTGACGGTATTACCTGGCAGCCAGTAGAAGGCGATTCACCACGGCTCATCTCGATGAGTCAGAATGTCTATATTGGCCTGGCTCTGACCAGCCATAATGCTAATGTAACGGGTACGGCTGAATTCGCTAATGTCCAGACCACCGGCTCGGTTAGTCCGATGATATGGTCACACCAGGCCATTGGTGCAATTATGCTCAGTAACGAACCTGAACCGATGTATGTGGCTCTCAATGGCAACGCTGTTGTGCACCATGATAATCCTAATGCGGCTCAAATAAATGACTGGACAGAATGGACTATCGACCTGCAGGCGTTTGCAGGCCAGGGCGTGAACCTTTCTAATGTTAATACAATTTCTATTGGCTTTGGTGATAAGAATAATCCTCTGGCTGGTGGTTCAGGTATGGTGTTTTTCGATGATATCCGTCTTTATCGACCGGCACCTTAAACCGGCACCAGCAATCAAGATTGCATAGTTGATATTACAGATTTATATTAACTCGGGGCTTATACTGATTGATTCGGTATAGGCCCCTTTGTCTTGGAGCAATATTACACCCATAGGTTAGGCCAACTTAGGATTTTCTGTAGAACAGCTCTGAGAGATGTTTTACTAATTGATCAATTTCTTTTCATACGGATACTTAATCCGATAAGAATCAAAAAATATTCACTTTTCGGCTAAAATATGAGGTTCAATGCTTACATTTATAGTCAAAATTGATATTTGTAGTGTCAAAACGGTGACAAGATGTCACCTGAAAACCATGGTGTTTTTCAGCTACTGAAAGAATTGACTTTTTGGGGAATTCCGACCATTCATAATCAGTAGAGATAGTGATGACTATGAAGTTACTGAAGTATGTTACACTCTTGCATTCTTATTTGCCTGTCTCTTCGTTGACACGAATCTGGAGATGCCGGCGTGCAAAAAAGACATAAAAAATAGGGGTAATACTTTGGTATAATGCTCATACCACACAAACATTTTCAAAGAAAAAAATCTTAAAAGATCGTGTTCATCTCATGGGGATTCAATTACGAAACTTATAATGGAAGTGGTCATTCGCGACGCGTACCCTATGCGGGTCATGCCTGAACGAGGACCGCGGCGTCGAACTAGACCATTATGTTATGATTTTATGTTTCCATACGAATCAAGGGAATTGGCTTTTCTGTACTTAGCCCATTCCTTTTCATACTTTTTGAAGTCATTATCGTCAATTACACCGATTTTGCGGAGCGTGAACAGTGCAGACCTGATTGAAATTGGTGACAGTACCATTTGACTTCCACATTCCTTACAGTACATCCGCGGTGGTTTGATGCCGAGGGCTTCCTTGATCTTTTGCCTCTTATCCGTCATGGCCTCACAGAAAACCGAAAACCCTTTCCAGGACCAATCGGTTGACCAATAGGACTTGAGATCTTCAAGCATCTCTGGAAACCAAGCTCTTTGTGCATCTCCTGCTGGCATAATATCCTCTCAAATTGCTGCAATCATAACTATGTATATATGGTTTCCGTATAATACTATAGATATCTCTAACTATCACTATAACACCCCTTTGTTCAAAGCCCATAAGTAATTCCTTGTCAATAACTTTGGCCAGTTTTCCTTCTTATTAGGCGTCTTATATGGTTTCTGCATAGGAGCCGGATGAGCTGAGAGGTTCACGTCCGGTTCTCTGAGGGGCCGAGGGTGAAATTCCCTCGGTCTACTCAATCCTGAAAATCAGGGTGTTTTCTCGCTTCTGAAAGAGGTGATATTTCGAAGAATTCTGGCATTTTTCTAGCTT
>DAOUUR010000176.1 GCA_030668045.1 bacterium | reverse complement strand
CTTATAGCATCGCTTTTGTACGCCACGATGCAGTGTCATCGGGCGTGGATGAATCTAAAGCTCGAATGGTTGTTTCGGCAGGATGCGTTTGATCGGATCACTACCAAAGGGCCCGACTTTTTTAATCGGTTCCGCACCGGTGATCTGGTGACCCGTATGACTGACGATGTGGCTGAGAAGCTTTCTTGGTTTGCCTGTTCGGGGATTTTTCGATTCTATGAAGCGTTGATAATGGTCACGTTCACGATCTTCATGATGATCAGCATTGATCCGTTGCTTACGCTCTATTCGGCTGGGCCGTTGCCGATTTTGATTGTGATTTTTTTCCTGTCAGCGACTGTGCTTGATCGACGTTACGATTACCTTCAGACGCGCATCTCGAAGTTTAACGACGTGATGGAGGCGTGCTTCTCCGGTATCCGGGTGGTCAAGGCGTATGTCAAGGAGAAGAAACAGAAGGCAGAATTCGCCGACACCCTGGGCGACCGTCGCGAGGCTGAGATATCTACGGTGAAGGCGATGACGATTGTTGATTCGATGTACATGTACATCTGGCAGTTCGGCATCATCATCGTGCTGATTTCCGGCGGCTATATGGCGATCAATGCCGGTCTGACAACCGGCCAACTAGCGTCGTTTATTTTCTATATCATGTGGCTGGTGTTCCCGATGTTCGATATCGGGCAGTTCCTGGTGAAGTCACGTCAGTCGGCGGTGTCGATCAATCGTCTGATCGAACTTGAGGCGGTGGCGCCGATGGTTGCCGATAACGGCGGTGCAAAATTCCAGAGCGGTGGTTCGGGTCGTCTGAGTATTGACAATGTCAGTTTCGCTTTCCCCGGATCGGATCGGAAGATTATTGATGATCTGTCGCTTGAGATCGAACCGGGTGAAACGATTGCGCTGGTTGGCAAAGTTGGTTCCGGTAAAAGCTGGTTGGTCAATATGATTCCGCGGCTGGTTGATCCGACCGCGGGGACGATCAGTCTGGACGGTTACGACCTCCGGCAGTTCAGTGTGGAGGACCTGCGCTGGAACATAGGCTACGTGCCGCAGGAGCCGGTGCTCTTTTCCGATACGGTGCGTAACAATATCGTTTTTGGAAGGGAAGGCATTTCCGACACTCTGATGGAATGGGCGGTTGATGTTTCGCAGTTGAAAGGCGAGATCGACAATTTCCCTCAAGGAATGGATACGCCGATTGGTACTCGCGGGATGTCGATATCGGGCGGTCAGAAGCAGCGTTTGGCCCTGGCCCGTGCGTTGGTCGGCAAACCGAAGGTTCTGATTCTCGATGACTGTACCTCGGCTCTTGACTCCAGCACCGAAGAGGCCCTCTGGGCGCGTCTTCACGAAGTGTTGCCGGAGATGACGGCGATTGTGATTACACATCGTCCCGATACGCTTCAAAAAGCTGATCGGATCTATGTACTGGAGGACGGTCGCGTGGCCGAAAGCGGTACGCATCGTGAACTGATTGATAATGGCGGTCAGTATGCCCGGATATACAAACGCGGTCTGCTTCGCGAAGCGGTTAACTGACAGACAGACCTGCTAAAAATTCAGGCACGGCCTGGCACTTCGGGTTCTGCCCTACTTGGCTACCTTTGTTGATACCGGATTGAGGGCGGCAGGTCAAAGAACTATTGACTGAGCCGTGTAGTTTCCCTAATTTCGTATTCAAGTCTATTCACGCAGTAACCTGAGGACGGAGTTCTATGCCACCTGCAGCAAGGCTGGGTGATCCCACTGTTCACGGCGGCGTGATAACGCTCGGGGCCATGAATGTCCTGATCGGCGGTCAACCGGCCGCCCGGATGGGAGATATGCATACTTGTCCGATGTGCAACGGTCCGGTTCCTCACGTCGGCGGTCCGATCATTCTCGGCAGCATGACAGTGCTTATCGGCGGTCAGCCCGCCGCTCGAATGAATGACCAGTGTGTCTGCACCGGCCCGCCCGACTCGATCATCATGGGTTGCATGACCGTCCTGATCGGCGATGGCGGCGGCGGTGGAGCGCCCGGAAGTGGTGGTGGTGGTGACGCTCAGGTTTCCAGTGAGGCGGCGGAGGAGGCTGAGAATCATTTTATCGATGTCTCGGTCGTCGACAAGGGCGGCCTACCGGTAACGGGTATTCAGTACAGTCTCGAAGATCCGGACGGCCGAGTAACTCACGGAACGGTGACGGGGAAAATATCGAAACAGGGTGTTTCTGAGGGTGACTATGAACTCACGCTTAAGGCTATCACCAGCGCCAAATGGTCAGCCGAGAGCGCACGTACCGGGGAGGAAGTGAAGCTTCAGATCGAGTCAGCCGGTATTGATCCAGGGGCAGCGGTCGTCTTTGAGATATGGCAGAAAGATATCAACCGCGCTGATCGCAAAATCTATGAGATCAACGATATTGACCTGCAGGGTAATAAAGCAGAGGCGACGTGGATGTACCAGTTTGCCGATACGGCCGGGGATCGCCGCCAGGCCGCGCGTGGATATTCATCACCCAGTTTCTATTTCATAGTAACGGTCGAGCGATGCCGGGCGCGTTCGGGGCTGCTGCGTTACAAGGATTATTTTGAAATCGAACTGCTCGACGAGGACGGTAACGGTGTCGGCAGTCAGGACTATGTTTTCTATTTGCCCAGCGGAGATGTCCGTCGCGGTACGCTTGATGGGAATGGCTACAAGAAGGAAGAGAACGTTCCACCGGGGCAGTGTCGGGTTGAATTTCCCGGTCGTCCGCAAACTGATACATCTATATAGGTAGGTGCGCGCTTAGCTGCCGACGAAGATATGAGTCCGGAAACAGGCGACAGCAACACAGCATCATCGACGCAGGCCGGTCAACAGGTACAGCGGACACCTCAACATCCGATTGCCTCAGGAGGGAAACATCGTTTCCGGTATCATCCTGCACAACATTGTTTCTGGAGCCGCTCGACGGCCGGGCGCGGTGAGGTTGTCGAAATGCGAATTGCCATGCCCAATCTGCCCGGCGAACAGGAGGCGACAATCTCGATTCATGAACGGGACTCCGATGGCAACGATGATCTGGTAGAGAAGGATATCGCTGTTACTCTCGTTGATGGTGCCGGTTCGACTGAGTGGACAGTTCGGTATGTTGATGATTCCGATGATGATCCGGAGGAAGACCCGTTCATTGGAGAATTCAATGATGACGATACCGAGGATGAAACCGATCCCGAAAAACCTCACTGGAATCCGCCAGAGTTCTATTTTAAGGTCAAATGCGATGGGGAAGAAGCTCTCTCCCCGATATTGAGATACCGTGAAGACCTCGAGTTGGCGGTTGAGGACGATCAGGGTCAGCCGGTCGAGAGCGCCGAGGGTGTGTTGATCTTTACCGATGGTACTGAGCGCAAGGGGAAGGTTCGAGATGGTGTTCTTCGCGTCAAGGATGTCCCCCCGCTGTCATTTATTGTGAATCTCGAAGGGTATTCAGGCGATGAGGAGGTCTGACGTTTTCATCGACAAGTGGGGCACCTTGTACCTTCGCACCAAGATGGGTCCAATCTCGGAAGTGTCCGGCGAGGATATCAATACTGTTAGTGATGTCTGTACTCGTTTTGGCTTTTCGGCTGACATGGTTATCGACGATATCCAATGGTTGTATTACAACGAAAAAGTACGGCGATCGATGATCGACAGCGGTGGTCTGCAGAATGAACTGGTCTATGCGATGGCAACGCAGAAGGCCAACGAAGCGATCGCCAATAACGATCATTGCTACAAATGCAAGAGGTCTCTCCGGCGGAAGGTGAAGGTCTGCCCGGATTGCGGATTTGACTGCTGGGATCATGCCTTTGGCCATTACGACGAGGCTATCATGGCCCGTATGGATGTCTGGGACAGTCGAAGGAAGATCGCCCTGGCCCGAAAGTATGTAACGAAAAATGCCCCGCCGGCCAGTTGGATTCTCGGTCCGGATAACGCCTACATTTTTCTGCGTCCCCGCCAGCACAAACGGTTGTCTCTCAGCAAGATTAGGAACGAGAAGAAGCTTACCGTCAACCGTGGCAAGTTTGAGGACCTGAGCAAAACCCTGCTCAATTATTATCGTCAGTATACAAAAGCTCGACGGGATGCTAATGCTGCAGCAGAGAAATTCATGCGGGATAACGGACCTCGCTATCGTATGGCGCGGACGGTTGACCTCTGGCTGTATCCAAAGGTTGAGCGAAACAAAGATATATTCGATTCACTCAAGGCCGACCAGCAGGAAAACCTGGTTGATCAAGTCGAGGACCTTCGCGAACATTGTGTCGGTATGGTCAGTGACCCCGAGCGCGACTACAAGGCAATTGAAAAGGGAGCCGCCAACCTTGCCGCCAGTGCCGAAATGCCGGCTGCTATTATCGCCAATATGCTCAAAAGCGCTGATGCCGCACTGGCGCGACTCGGTTCGGTTGACCAATGCCAGGAGCTGGCCAATGAACTGGCCGGTGAGTTTTTTCTCTCGAAGGCGGGGCGGAAGTACTTCGAGGAGGAAATCGAACCATTTTTCAAGGCCGTCGCCGACGGCGATGAAGACAGCTTTGCCGGGAAATTCTGGGCCAAGGTTTGGCCGCAGTTTGCCGATGAGGACGAACTCAAGAAATACCGGAAGAAACTCAAGACACCGAAAGGTCGCATTAAGGCCGCGTTTGATAATTCTGCCCTCAAAGATGCTCAGAAGTACTATGACCGCTTCAAGATGGGATTGAGTATATTTCAGAAAATTGCTGCCCCACTGGCTGATATCGCCACCGAACCGAATCTGCCATATGATGGGAAAGTAACACGCTATCTCAGCAAGCTGATGTCCAAGCGCTTCTCCGTGAAAGTCAGGTTTGAAGTCAAGATGACAAGACCGCGCGCCGAAGGTAGCATACCGGTCAGGCAGATACGAGTGGCCAGTGTCGGTAAAGTACCGCGGTGGCCGGGGAGAGTTGTCCTTCACGGCAACATGGTGGCCGGTTTGCTCGGCGACTGCCTGACGCCGTTTAATCTCTTTATCGCTTTTTCAGAACTGGCCAAGAAGATTGACGATAAGAATGTTGCGGCTTTCCTGGGAGAGCTTTTCGGAGGGGCCGATCTGGCCGTGCGAATCGCCGCGGCGAGGGGCACACTCGGCATAAGCGGAAAAACAGCGGCCGTTTTTGGGAAGGTGGCCGGTACAGTGGGCGGCGCCGCCAATGCGTATACGGGCGTTCGTAATTTCTATTCAGATATGGATTACATGGAGCTGGATAAGGGAATTTGCGATTTGCTGATTGCCGCCGGCGGTATGTTTGCAATTGGCGGCGTTTTTACCGGCGGGATTCTGACGCTGGTCGGTTTTGTTCTTGGCATTATCGGTGGCATCGGCAAGTGGTTGTTTGCCGATTCTGACGAGGTCTCTTACATCAAGGGTACCAGGTACTATTTTGAATGGACTAGATGGCATAAAGATAATGGATATACTGTAATGTCTGATCGCTGGCGGTATTTCGCTATCGGTCACCCAACGATCGAACAAATCGAGGCCCGGACCTACTGGATGGGTTTTCGTTTTCGTGTCGAAGTGATCGGAGCACACAACGGTACGATCTATTTCAAGTTCTTTGAGGAAGGTTATATTAATAAGGAAATCGATGACTTCCGTAAGGACTTTCAGGGAAAAGGCCTGATGAACGCAGATGGTTATTATGAAGCCAAAATGCGCCAGGG
>DAOUUR010000211.1 GCA_030668045.1 bacterium | reverse complement strand
AATCGGGGTGAGAGGATTTGAACCGGTCTAACTATATTGTTGTTCAATAGCTTGAAGCCGTCTGTGTTGAGATTGGGGTAGGCGCGGCAGTAATATGTTTGAACAATCAGCCGACAAAGGCGGGAGTTATAGATGACCTCTGAGTTAATGAAAAGCGGGCCATATCTGCAAGACTGAGTGGCCGATTAGTCGTGCTGCAAGGAAATAGAAGGCAAAATAAATGAAGATACGCACAAAGTTAACTATTGCTCGAAACGAGAAGTTATACTTGACATTCCTGGAACATTTCTCTAATTAAATCGTAATAGTTGTAAGTGTGACGGTAATGTATGCAACAAGGATTAGATAATGGCAGATACTAGTTGTAAGCTTGAGGAAGGTTTTGGGCGACTAATTGGTATGGCCGGTCGATCTGTAAGGAGTAGTCTGGACCAAAACCTCACCAAGGCCGGGCACGACATTTCAGCAGTGCATATGCTTCTGCTGGGCTATCTCTGTGAGAATGAGGGTGTTAATCAGCAGACACTTACGGAGTATATGTTTCGTGATAAAACGGCAACAACGCGATGGATTGATTTTCTTGAGACAAAAGACCTGGTAGTCAGGGTACCGGACAAAACCGACCGGCGACAGAAAATGATCTACCTGACGAAAAAGGGAAGGGGGATGGTCGGAGAATTGATACAGATTGTCCGAAAAACAGAAAACGATGCGCTGCAAGGGATAGAACCGCAAAAGGTTGCTACTTGCAAAGAGGTGCTGAAGCAGGTTCGCGGGAACCTTTTTTCTCTTAAATAGTTGCATCTGATACCGTAGTGAATAAAGCTACCTCCAATACTTAATTATGGAGTTTGAAACGAAAAAAATGAACGTTTTGTGGCCCATAGATCGACAGCAGTTAACAGCAGTCAGTGGTACTGACGGGGTTGTTGCGCGTTTACGGTTACTGAAAGGAAGCTCATGAAAAAATCGACCAAAATAACGTTGCCGATTCTTATTCTCGTAATTGGTTTTTTAAGTATGTGGGGATTGCTGAGCCTGAGAACAAAAACGTCCAAGCGGCCTCCGGAGTCTCAGGTTAAAACCGTCGAGATCGCAGTTGTCCAGCTGCAGCCGGTCCAGACTAATATCACGGCCTTCTGACGGGTTACCAGTTCTCAACCGGTGTTGCTTAACGCTGAGGTCGCTGGCACCCTACAGCCAGGCGCAGTTCCTTTCAAGCCAGCCCAGACCTTTGCGAGGGGTGATCTATTGGTAAAAATCGACGATCGCCAGACTCGTCTTAATCTCAATAGTATGTTTAGCGATCTATTGACAGCTCTTGCTACGGTTCTTCCCGAAATCAAAGTCGATTTTCCAGATGAATATCAAGAATGGCAGGATTACTTCAATTCCTGTCAGTTCAACATGAAGATTGCCCCTCTTCCAGAGACAAGTAATCCGAAGATCAAACTGTTTCTGTCCAGGTTCAATGTCTACAAGTTGTACTTCTCTGTTCGCAATCTGGAGATTCTACTCGACAAGCATAATTTCTATGCCCCTTTTGACGGTTCAATCGTATCGGCCAACTTGCGAGTTGGCTCCTCAGTTCGAGTCGGTACCCTGCTGGGGGAAATCATTAATCTTGAGCAGATGGAAGTAGCGATGCCGGTGGAAGCGAACGACATTCGATGGATTGATCGACAGCAGTTGATTACGTTCTCTTCATCGGAGATCCCCGGCCAGTGGGCCGGTAGCATTACGCGGATAGGAAGCAACATTGATACGCGTACACAGACGGTACAGATTTATGTTTCGATGGACAATGGACCGGGAGCCGAGCTTTTTAGCGGGACTTTCCTTGAGGCGCGTATCCCTGGCCACCGTATCGACAATGCCTATGCTGTTCCACCCAGGGCAATATATGAGGATAAGTACGTTTATCTGATTACCGATGGCAAGTTGGAACGCAAACCTGTTACGATTGCCCGTCGGGAGCCAGATCAGGTCATCGTTGATGATGGCATCAAAAATGGTGACACGCTGGTAGTGGAAATCATGCAGGGAGTAGCTCCGGGAATGCCTGCCAGTCCGCGAACAATGCCAACTGAGAATCGGGGATACTAATGCGGAGAGTTCTTGCTTACTTTATACGGTATCCCATCTGGGTGACCGTTCTTATGTCTGGCGTCCTGTTGTTTGGGTTGTTGGCGTTTTCGCAGATGCGCTTTTCCTTCTTTCCGGAGAGTCAACCCAAAGTCATCATTGTCGAGGTTGTCTATCCAGGCGCTGCCCCGGAAGAAGTTGAAGAAGGTGTTGTTCTTAAGATAGAAGAGAATCTCGACGGTCTGCAGGGGGTGGAGCGGGTTACATCCGTTTCACGGGAAAACTCAGGTGTCGTTACTGTGGAATTAGTTCTGGGGTCGGATATCGATAAAATCCTGGCCGATATCAAGAACGCGGTTGATCGGATCAACTCTTTCCCCGCTGATGCCGAGAAACCGGTTATCTACGAACAGAAATTTCGTTCCCGGTCGCAGTCGCTTGGACTCTATGGTGAAACGAACCGGCACAACCTGAAGTACATGGCTGAGGAATTGCGTGACGAACTGCTGGCTACCGATGAGATTTCTCAAGTCATTTTATCGGGCCTTCCCTCTCTGGAGTTTTCGATAGAAGTTTCCGAAGTGGACATGCGTCGTTATCAATTGACGTTTGATGAAATCCGTCAGGCTGTCGGTCAGGCCAATGTTAATATCTCCAGTGGCAAGATTGACAATGACGATGAAGAGATACTCATTCGTGCCTGGGGGAGAAATTACTATGCCGATGATCTGCTGGACATTCCGGTTCGCGGCAATCCCGACGGCACTGTTATCCACTTAAGGGACATTGCTACTGTCAAGGAGCAATGGGCGGATATTCCAAATAAAACGTATTACAACGGCAAATACGCGGCTGTACTCGATATCAACCAAACCGAAGATGAAGATATTCTGGCGATCGCTGAACGGGCCAATGAAATTGTAGATCGGTTCAACGAAACTCACGAGACTGTAAAGGTCGCGGTTCTCCGGGACATGACCATCCCACTCAACCAGCGTATCACGTTGCTGGTCAAGAATGGATTGATTGGGCTGGTCCTGATTATGATCTGCCTTAGTTTCTTTCTTAATTTGCGACTCTCGTTTTGGGTAGCAGTGAGTATCCCCTTTTCATTCGCCGGGATGTTTATTATTGCCAATATCGCTGGGATCACGATCAACATCATGAGCCTGATGGGTATGATAATTGTGGTCGGTATTCTGGTTGATGATGCTATCGTTGTTGGGGAGAATATCTTTGCTCACTATGAACGTGGTAAACCAGCGCTGAAGGCGGCAATCGATGGCACGATGGAGGTGATTGCGCCGGTTTTTACAGCTGTCATGACTACAGTTATTGTTTTTATGGGGATGTTCTACCTTGAAGGTAACATGGGTGAGATGATCTGGCAGATTGCCCTGGTAGTCATCGCCTCGCTTCTGTTTTCGTTGATTGAAGCATTCTTTATCCTTCCGTCGCATCTGGCTCACTCCAAGGGACTGAAACCCCAGACGAAAACTCCGGCAATACGTAAAAAAATAGAAGAGGTCATCAAGTATTTCACTCACCAGATATATGCTCCTGTTTTGAGGGCTGCGTTACGGCGAAAGTGGATAGTAATAATAATACCACTGGCTTTTGTTATGATTACCGTTGGTCTGCTGGGTGGCGGTCTGATCGGGGTTACTTTCTTCCCGAATGTTGATGGTGATGAATTCCCGATAAATATCTCTCTTGTGGCCGGACGACAAGAGGCAGATACTGATGCTCTTCTGGCGAATATCGAAGATATCTGTTGGGAGGTTAATGAAGAACTGAAGAACGAGCGAGACGATGGGCTTGATGTCATCCTTTCTATCAAGCGAGATATTGGCAGTAATGATTTCGGTGAAACCGGTAGTCACGCTGGCCGATTGTTTCTTCGCCTTCTTGATGGCGAGCAGAGAGGAATGGAGAGCTTTGAGGTCGCGAATCGCATCCAGAATGCCGTGGGGCCGGTGCCTGAGGCGCAGAATATCACTTTTGGGAAGGGCGGGTTTTTCGGTAAGGCCGTTTCTATTAGTCTTCTGGGAAATGATGTCGAACAACTATCCAAGGCCGCATCGTTGCTTAAGGCTGAACTGGGGGATTTCGCGTCGCTAAAGGATGTCACCGACAGTGATCAGAGGGGTCGTCGGGAAATCGACATTACTTTGAAACCCCGCGCTCATGCCTTGGGGCTGACGTTGCAGGAAGTCGTCGGGCAGGTACGTCAGGGATTCTTCGGGCAGGAAATTCAGCGAATTCAACGTGGTCGGGATGAGATCAAGGTATGGGTGCGTTACCGTCTTGAGGACCGGGCAGCCCTTGGAATTCTGGATCAGATGCGTATCCGTACACTAGGCGGCGCTGAGTACCCCTTCTCTGAATTGGCCGAATACACTATCGAACGCGGCCTCACCCAAGTCAACCACCTGAACCGCAAGCGCGAAATAAAAGTCGAGGCCAACCAGGCGAACATTAAAGAAGACCTTCCACCAATTTTAGCTGAGATTGAAGAGAATGTGCTGCCTCGTGTGCTAAACCAGGTACAGGGTGTAACCGCCCTGTTTGAGGGACAGTCACGGGAACAAAAGAAGATGATGAATTCAATGCGGAACTCATTCTCTGTGGCCTTCCTCAGTATGTTCATCCTGATAGTCCTGGTGTTCCGCTCATATGCTCAGGCTGGCATCATTTTCTCGCTAATTCCTATTGGCGTTCTGGGTGCAATCTGGGGGCATGGAATCCAGGGATTGCAAATAAGCATGCTGTCGGTGACCGGAATGATGGCTTTAGCCGGGATCATTATCAACGACAGCATTGTGTTTGTTGACCAGATCAACCGCTTTCTTCGTGAAGGTCAAAAAGTCGAGGAGGCAACGTTCAACTCGGGAATCGCCCGCCTGAGACCAATCCTGCTGACTACTCTTACGACTTCTCTGGGGATGGCGCCACTTATTATGGAGACAAGTAAACAGGCACAATTCCTGATACCGATGGCGGCGGCAGTCGCCTACGGGTTAGTGTTTGGTACCCTGATTTTGTTGATCATTCTGCCGTCGGCGTTTTTGGCTTTCAACAGCGTCAGGGTGAGGTTTGCCGGTATATTCTCGGATGGACCGGTGACGGCAGAATCGGTTGAACCGGCAGTAAAGGAGCTAACAGTAACAATTGACGGTTTTGCTAAAATAGAGGATGTTGGCCATGCTTAAAATATTGATACTCCCGGTTATTCTGACTT
>DAOUUR010000364.1 GCA_030668045.1 bacterium | reverse complement strand
TGCCGGAGAATCTGGCTAGGCAGGAAACAAATCGGATGGTCGGACGCTATAAGAGGTGGAGGTCAAAAATACACCGGGATGGTGAGACCCTTTTCCAATAAAAAAAGCGGAGCACGGATACTCCGCTTTCTTGTTATCTATGTGGAACCGCTTGTGCTAAAATGCTACCGTGCTGATCAAAATTGAGAAATGGGTGTGATCGTAGTCGAATATGCCCTCTGAGGTCTTGCCAGAGGAAAAATAGCCTCCAACCTGCCAGTGTGGGGAAAATTGATATCCGGCTCCCACCAGCAGGCCACCACCTGGATCGGGGTCGCTAAAATCTCCTGGGTCAAACACATAAGCTCCCAATCCGACCGCTGTAAAAGCTCCTTTTTGGCCGGGGCCGAAGTAGTGATACCAACTAACACCGTTGAATCCCTGGGCAAATGTCTGGTTGGGAATATCCGAGCTATACCCGACAACGTTTCCCTCGTAAACGATCATATTAGACTCATCCCATCCGTAGCCGATGATAAAGTTAAGCGCCATTCCACTTTTTTCTTCCTTGATCGTGCCAATTTCCCATTTAGCCTGCGGCGCAAAACCAAGCCCGCCGCCGAGAACAAAACCTTTTCTCATGCCGTTAAACGCTGAGGCTGATACCGCCAGCACAAGTGACAACCCGATTACCAGAATAACCAGCTTTTTCATAAGATCTCCTATGGTGTAACCTGTCTTCTATTGCAAGATGAAGATGAGGTCACACACGGTCAACATAAATGAATCGTGTGCATGCGTCCCTGCGCTACTTTTTCCCCAGGTTCGGGTTGATCATTTTCTCGGGACGGACTTTCTCATCGAACTCCTCGGCCGTTAGAATTCCGAGCGCGACCGTCGCTTCCTTGAGAGTCGAGCCATCGGCATGCGCTTTCTTGGCGATCTTGGCCGCGTTGTCATAACCGACGTGTGGGTTAAGCGCCGTGACCAGCATGAGAGAGTTGGTGAGATGTTTCTTGATGCTATCATCGTTCGGTTCGATCCCAACGGCGCAGTTGTTATTGAACATCTCGCAGGCATCGGCGATCAGACGAATCGACTGCAACAGATTGTAGATCATCACCGGCTTGTAAACGTTCAGCTCAAAATTACCGGAGGCACCACCGATATTGACTGCCACATCATTGCCGATCACCTGCGTACAGACCATCGTCATTGCTTCGGGCTGGGTCGGGTTGACTTTACCCGGCATGATCGACGACCCCGGTTCGTTGGCCGGAATGGAAATTTCGCCGATGCCACATCGCGGCCCCGAGGCCAGCCAGCGGATATCGTTAGCCATTTTCATCAGGGAGCAGGCGATTGTTTTCATGACGCCCGACATCTCAACAATAGCATCGTGTCCGGCCAGAGACTCAAACTTGTTCGGCGCCGTTATAAACGGATAGCCGGTTAGTTTGGCGATTGTCGCCGCAGCCTTCACGGCAAAATCGGGGTGAGTATTCAAGCCGGTACCGACCGCCGTACCGCCTAATGCCAGCGGGTAGAGGCGTTTTAAGCTATCGTTGATTCTCTCCAGTCCATAGGTGAGAGCCTGGACGTAGCCTGATAATTCCTGCCCGAGTGTCAGCGGGGTGGCATCCATCAGATGGGTGCGGCCGATCTTGATAATATCGTTGAACTTTGTGGCCTTGTCGTTCAAGGTGTCACGAAGCAGCGTAATCATCGGGATCAAACGCTGGTGAATCATCTCAACCGGGGCGATATGCATAGCGGTCGGGAAAGTGTCGTTGGACGACTGCGCCTTGTTGACATCGTCGTTGGGATGAACCGGTTTCTTGGAGCCCATCACACCGCCGGCCATTTCGATAGCACGGTTGGAGATAACTTCGTTGGTGTTCATGTTGGTCTGGGTGCCCGATCCCGTCTGCCACACCACCAGCGGGAAGTGGTCGTCGAGCTTGCCGTCGATTACTTCATCGGCCGCCTTAACGATCAGGTCGCCGTTCTCCTTTGGCAGCAACCCCAAATCCATGTTGACCATCGCGGCGGCTTTTTTGAGGATACCCATTGCGCGGATCAGTTCGCTCGGCATTCTTTCGCCGCCAATTTTGAAATTCATCAATGAACGCGCCGTCTGGGCGCCATAGTAACGGTCGGCGGGGACTTTGATTTCCCCCATCGTATCAGTTTCTACCCGGTATTCCATCTTGTTCACTCCTGTATTGAAAACTCGTTTTTTTTACTCTCGATCAAACGAATATACGAATTGCCGCGAATACCGCAAGGACATGCAACGACATTTTCAATGTGAACTGCTGTGGAATAATTTGGTAACAATCAAAAAAGGATATTATCCCTCTTCTTCTTCGATGATCTGTGAAAGGATTCGGGAGACCGGGACCGAACCGTCACCCGTGTCTTTCATCTGCGGGAAGAAGATAACATCGCGGATCGAATGCTGGTTGGTCAGAAGCATTACCAACCGGTCGACCCCGAACCCGAGCCCGGCGGTCGGTGGCATGCCATAAGCTAAGGCCGTTATGAAGTCGTCATCGAGCGGCTGAGCTTCTTCATCGCCCGCCTCGATCGCCTTTCGCTGCTGGAGAAATCTTTCCATCTGATCGATTGGGTCATTAAGCTCGCTAAAAGCATTGCCCATTTCCTGAGTGGCCACAAATAGCTCAAACCGTTCGGTCAGGCGGTCGTTTTCGCGGTGTTTCTTGGCCAATGGTGAAATATCGACCGGGAAGTCACAGACAAATGTCGGCTGGATCAGAGTCGGCTCAACCTTCAATTCCCAGACAGCTTCAACCGCTTTGCCCCAGTTGATAATGTCGTCACCGTTACAGCCAAGACCGACTGCAAACTTCTTCGCTTCCTCAAATGACATCGCAGAGATATCCGTGCCGGTCATCTCTTTGATTGACTCGGGCATCGAAGCCCACTTGAAGGGCGGCTCGAAATCGACTTCGTGGTCGCCGTAGGTAATTTTGTAACTTCCGTACAGCTTGAAAACGATCGTCCGCAGCATCTCCTCAAAAAGCCCACCCATGTCGCGGTAATCGGCATAAGCCCAGTAGAGTTCGACCATCGAAAATTCCGGGTTATGCAGACGGTCCATTCCTTCGTTACGGAAATCCTTGCACAACTCCCAGACTTTTTCGTATCCACCGACAATCAACCGCTTCAGATAAAGTTCGTCGGCGATTCGCATGTACATCGGTATATCGAGACGGTTATGATGCGTCACAAACGGCTTGGCCATCGCGCCGCCATAGAGCGGCTGGAGGAT
>DAOUUR010000549.1 GCA_030668045.1 bacterium | reverse complement strand
ACCCAGTTCCTACCGGGCAGAATTCACGTTGGTGATTTCGAGATCGCACCCGGTGTCTATCGGCTGCGAATCGAGTTTGAGGACCCAGGTGGCAATCTGATCTATCGCGAATTGATTGAAGAGTTTGAGGTCAAGAAGGGTCGGTTCAATCTGGTCGAGGCGTTCACGCCGAATTGATCACTGCTGACCTACCGTCTTACTTGTTATCCCCAAGTCTCTCCGGGTCGGTAATCGTACCGGACACGTTCTTGAGAATTCTGAACGGGAAGAGGTTCTCGTCGGCCTCAAGTCCCCAACCTGTCATGATATCATCGCCCTGCGTAATTTTCACAAAAGCGTCGGTCTGAATCTTTTCCTTGCGAGAGTTCCAGTATAAGAAATCGGTTTCGAGTTTCAGGCTGTCAACATTGATCACAACGACATTACCGTAGATCGATAACAGTTTACGGCTCTCTCGAATGATCCCCGAGTCGCCCACTATAGTAGTGCTGGTCTGTCCCAGCGAATCGAGAATATTGATAAAGAGATCAAAGGCGACGGTCGAATCCTGCTTCTCGAACTTAATTATCTTCTCGGCCTGTATCTCAGCGGTAATTTCGCCGCGGTCATATAGGTATATCGTAGCACCCAATAGATCTGTATCGGGCAGGGTGGCACTATCGGAGCTTTGTGTCGGCTCGACTGGTGGCGTCTTCTCCTGTACGCAACCCGACAATAGGGCGGCAATCAAGAAAACGACGAAGAGTGTGCGATATAGATAATTCATAGCTGTTCTATTGTACTTATGTCGGCGCTAAAGGTCTCAAAAATCATCGGAAAGTCAAGCGGTTTCCGGTGGGCGGGCGCACCAGCGGTTATGAATCCAGATCCATTGGGATTTGTTCTCGTTGATAATCTCCTCAAGAATCCGGCTGCATTTCAAAGTGAGATCGTACACATCGCGATCAAAATCATCGGTCTGGTCAAACTCAATCTCCTGTTTTACAACTATCCGGTAGGAGTTGTCTTCGTTTCGCAGGCAGACGGCAGGCACCAACGCAGCACCGGTTTTCAAAGCCAGCATCGATTGCCCGACCGGTGTCTGAGCGAGACGACCAAATACCGGGATAAACATGCCGCGCACTCGCGAAGAATCGGTATCAATCAGGACACCGACCGCGCCACCATCCTTGAGCCATTGCAGGAGTTTCCGGGGAGAATCGGTGGTGGCTATGTTGGTCAGGCCGAGCGCCTCCCGGTTTGTCACCAGCATTTCATCCATTCGGGTGTCGTACAGTTCGCGACCAATGACAGCCACCCGGTAGCCAAGCGAAGCTAAGTGGACAGCCAGAAGTTCAAAATTCCCGATGTGACCAGTGATGCCGATAATGCCCTTTCCCCTCTTGTACGCTCTGTCCCAATGTTCCAGTCCCTCAATAGTAACGCGCGGCTTGATTTCGGAATCGTAATGTTTGTGCAGACGGAGGACATCGATCAAGTTCTTTCCCGAATTGACAAAAAACGAGCGGCCGATATTACTCTTCTCCGCTGCTGTCAAACCGTTGCCATGAACAAGTGTGAGATGTCGGGATACGCGGTGCCGCTCGCTCGTGAGTACTCTCCAAGCTAAGAGTCCCAAAACTGACCCACAAAAGAGTGCAACGCGGCGCGGTACCAAATTGATCAGACCGATCAGTCCTCTGGCCAGTTTGAAGATGAGATCATGTTTTAGTTCTTTGGGAAGTCGCATTCTCCGGTTCCGCCGGTCTCAGGTTTTGTGACCTTGAAGATCGGTTGTTCAGCTCAGAGGGGCCCGATCAAATGAGTTTAGACCTCAGGATATCGTGCAGATGAATGACACCGACCAGTCGACCGTCAGCATCAACAGTGGCTAACTGCGTTATCGTATGCTTCTCCATGACGGCCAGAGCGGCATCAAGTAACGCCTCGGCTGAGATGGTTTTCGGCTTACTCACCATGACTTGTTTGGCTGTGTAGTCAAAGAAACTCCCGGCATTCTGAGCCAGCCGCCTTAGGTCGCCATCAGTGAAGATGCCGGTT
>DAOUUR010000063.1 GCA_030668045.1 bacterium | reverse complement strand
CTGTTAGGATGCGACTTTGAATCTGACAAAAAAAACAACGCTTACCGGTTCAAGAAAATCTATGAAGGCGCCTCGTGGGATGTGGAGACACGCTCGCAGCTTCGTCAACCGGGAATTGAAGTCAACGAAGGTGACTACCTGCTTGAAGTCAACGGACAGCCGGTAGATGTGTCGAAAGATCCGTGGGCATATTTTCAGGGTTTAGTTGGTGAAGTTGTTGCGCTGACTATCAACTCCAAAGCGGACAAAGAAGGTGCCCGAGAGGTTCAAGTGGAACCGATCACCTCCGAACGTGAGTTGCGCTACCGAGCATGGGTGGAAGGCAACCGGCAGGCTGTTGACAAAGCTACCGACGGTCGCGTGGGGTATGTTCATGTTCCCAACACCGCCGGGCGCGGTCAGAGAGAATTAGTTCGGCAATACACCCCCCAGCGGTTCAAGGACGGTGTTATCATCGACGAACGCTTCAACGGAGGCGGGCGTGTACCGGATCGCTTTATAGAAAAACTGAACCGCACATCGCTGAACTTCTGGGCCCGTCGAGATTTCGAAAGTGATCCGAGCCCTGATGTTCAACCGGCCGGTGAAATGGTTATGCTGGCCGACAGATTTGCAGGTTCCGGCGGAGACCTTTTCCCTGAGTACTTCCGGTTGGCTGGTCTGGGACCAATTATCGGTACTCGTACGTGGGGCGGTCTGGTCGGATACACCGGTAACCCGATGCCGATTGACAACGGCTTTGTATCGGTGCCATCAATAGGGTATTACAACGCTGATGGTGAGTGGCAGATCGAAGATCACGGCGTTGAACCCGACTATGAAGTCGAAAATCTTCCCCATGAATTGGCGGCAGGCAAAGATGCTCAGTTGGAAAAAGGCATTGAAGTCATTCTTGAACAGATCAAGAATAACCCGCCAAAGAAAGTGAAAAAGCCAGCCTACCCGGATCGCTCGGGCAAGTAGCTCGGACAAATTTGATAGACAGGCAAGACGCCTGCCGGAGATGAAACCGGCAGGCGTCTTGTTGGTTATGGTTAGTATCTATTATTTTGGCAGAGTCTCTCGACGGGACAGGCAATGTGAAATTGGAAATCTTCAATGTTGTCCGATGGCAGGTAGTCACTCTAAATGAGAATTCTGATTCTATGTACAGGCAACTCCTGCCGCTCTCAGATAGCTGAAGGGTTCTTTCGGCGATTCCTTGGCGAGAACGATTTTGTCGCCTCGGCGGGACTGACACCGCAGGGACTCAATCCGTTCGCTGTTAGTGTGATGGCTGAGATTGGGATAGACATCTCGAATCACTCTTCGGATCATATCGATCACTACCTCAATAGCCAATTCGATTTTGTCATCACCGTTTGTGACAACGCCGCAGCTAATTGCCCGGTTTTCCCCGGCGCGCATACTCGTTTGCACTGGTCGTTTGATGATCCGGCTGCGGGGACTGGTAGCGAAGAGGAGATACTGGGGGAATTCCGTCGTGTGCGTGACGAGATCAAGGAGAAAGTCCGGGCGTGGCTGAGGGGCAAGAAATGCTGACACACTACTCAGCGGCGACGTCGAACTAACCGTCCGCAAATTCTTCACGACGCATCACCATCACCAGTTGCGACACGAGGGCTGAGACGGTGACAAGGCGCTCTCGGGCGCCATGTATAGCGTTGACATAAAAGACGGTATTTACTTTACTACTTCTCTGTTTTACCAAGCTTGTTGAGGTCGTCGACGAATCGTTGGATATCGTCTTCGCCAAATCCCTTTTCTTTTGCTGCCTCTTCAAGTGTTCCCCAGATCGGCTCTCCACAATGTATGCATCTAATCCCTTTCCTGCTCAAATAGGGAACAGATCCTGGGACTTCTTGAACCAAGTCTTCAATTGCTATCGATCTTGTGATTATCATTTGTTGTCGCATTGTCCTTTATCGCGGGTGGGCTACCGGGTGCTATTGATTACACACTTCCCGATTATTCCGATTCACCAAATTGCATCGCAGCTTCAAACACAGACTCAAGACAGGCGCAGCCTGTAAACAACTTGACCTGCGATCCTACTTGCCGGTGAAATTCGCCTTGCGACGCTCTATGAAAGCAGCCATTCCCTCGGTCTGATCATCGGTAGCAAACAGTTTAGAGAAAACGTCCTTCTCCAAATTGCAACCATCGTCAAGCGTCATGTTCAGGCCGTCGTTGATCGCCTTCTTGGTCGCGGCAACGGCAACCGGTGGCTTGCCGGCAAGAGCCGCAGCCATCTCCATTGCTTTGTCCATCAGTTCTTCGGGCGGATAGATTTCATCAACCAGCCCGACTCGGTGTGCCTCGGCTGCGTTGATCATGTCACCACTTAAGATCAGTTGCATCGCTTTGCCCCGACCAACCAATCGCGACAGACGCTGCGTCCCGCCATATCCGGGGATGATTCCCAGATTGATCTCAGGTTGGCCGAGCCTGGCCTTCTCAGAGGCAACCCGTATGTCGCACGCCATCGCAATTTCACACCCACCACCGAGAGCAAAACCGTTGATCGCGGCAATGACCGGTTTGGGGGAATTTTGAATTGTTGCCGCCAGTTTGAGGCCGCGGGCAGCAGTCTCGACTGCACTGGCAACATCAAGTTTGGAGAGCTCAGTAATATCGGCCCCGGCAACAAACGCCTTCGGGCCAGCTCCGGTCAGGATCGCACACCTGATATCGGCATCGGCGCTGAACGCATCGAACACCTGCTGCAACTCAGCAACTGTCTCGTCATTGAGGGCATTGAGTGCCTTCTCACGCTGGATCTTGACAATGAGGACATTGTCTTTTTTTTCGGTCAGAACATTCTTGTACTCGGTCATCTTATTTCCCTTCATATTGTAATCTATCAACGCATGCTGTGACTTTTTTCACATACTCTGCTATAAAATAATTCTCAACACTCACTTCTGCACCAACCTCACCAAACGAAGCCCGACCGTATAGCTGGCCGTACTTACCAAATCAAACCCGGCCTTCACATAACACGCCAGCCCAATCGTGTTGTCACTGTAAAGATTCACCAACACCTTGGTAACACTCCCCCTTGCCGCGGCCCGGTCATGCAGCAACTGCACCAGCCGGGTACCGAGTCCCTCGCCACGCCTGTGTGGATCGACAATCAGATGCGCAATCTCAACAGCTCGTTCCAGACGACGGTCCCACAACTCACCATAACCGACCGGTTTGTTGTTCGACAACAGAACGTACGAATTGACATCTTTCCGCTGCCAGCTATCAACAACATCATCGGGCGGTGGAAAATCCTTGCCACGGCAGACATACGAATAAGTTTCGCCGGAATCAATCCACGAACGCACTGTCGCCGAATATTCAGCTGCGTACGGAATCAACGCTACCTTGACCTGTGCCGGATCGCTGATGACTTCACTCCTTGTCGTTCATTATTAATGTAATATAAGCACATCACTACGACCGGGCAAGGTTGGTCGGTGGTTGCACGCGTGGTAGTTGAGTGGAGTACGATATCCCGAGCAAAACAAAGCGCCTGCCGGGTCAAGAACCAACAGGCGCTTTCGATGATTTTAGCGGTACGGGGAATCGAACCCCGGCTTGATGGCTGAGAACCATCTGTCCTAACCACTAGACGATACCGCCAAATTCAATGCGTAATGCCAACAAAACAGCAAGTTCTGAATATAGCCATAATCAGAATGTTGTCAAGAGATACAAACACATTACCAGTCAACATATTACGGCTGTTCGCGCAGGTAACTTCTAACAGTTTAACGGGTTACTGTCAATCAGATAAGTATCACTTTTTCGCAAGGCAGCCCGCCATCACTCTGCCATTATGGCATGCATGGTGGCATGATTGTCGGATGACGCGAAAGGCACGACCTGGCCCAAACGCACGGGAGCGCCTGAAGTTACCGCCAGGATCAATCGTCGCCAAAAATCGTGTGCTGTCGAGCGTAAATGCGAGGCCATAATTTAGTTTCGCCGGGAGAGCAGTTTCCATATTATCAGAGATAGAAAGCAACGATGCGATGGAGGAGTCAATGCCGTTACGGAAACCGACAAGAAAGCCGCTGGAACTTACCGCCAAGAAACTTGATTATAGTGTCCGATATTCAGTCCGAGGCGTTAAGACATCGGACGACTTCGCACCATGCCAATCGATAATTGGCCAGGAGAAAGCGATCGAGTCGATCAAGACCGGTCTGGCGGTCAAGAGTGTTGGCTACAATATCTTTGTAACCGGTCATACCGGTACCGGTCGAACGACCACTATCCGCATGCTCTTGGAACATCTTGATCGGGAGCAACCCAATCTAAACGACTACTGTTATGTCAACAACTTCAAGAACACCGACTGTCCCCGAGTGTTGATTTTCAAGGCCGGGGAAGGACGTCGTTTCAAGAAAGACATGGCCTACCTGATCAACTCGCTACGCAAAGTCGTACCGAAGATATTCCTCTCCGACGATTTCAAGGACCGCCACAATCGGATCACGCGGGAGTTTGAAGGACGACAGAAAGCGCTCATTCATGATTTTGAGGAAAAACTCACCGAAGCCGGATTTGTCATGGTGCAGATACAGGCCGGACTGTCGGTTCATAATGAGATACATCCGTTAATCGACGAGGAGCCAGTTTCGATTGAGAAACTGGAAGAACTCTCCAACGAGGGTAAGTTTCCGTTGTCGAAGCTGGATGAATTGCGACGCAAGTGGGATAGTCTGCGCAGAGAGTTTGATAACACGAGCATTGAATCGAAAAAGCTTTCCGGCAAGCTGGAAGACGCTCTGGAGAAACTCCGCTTCTTCATAACGGCTCCATTGGTGACTGAAAAAGTTAATCTTCTCAAGAAACGTTATCCCGATGAAAAAACGAGCGGGTATCTCGACGAGGTTCACGAAGAACTTCTCGGTGATCTTGACCGTTTCCGCGAAGCTCAACCGCGTCGCGGTGAAGAAGAACCACCACCTTTCCGGAAACGTGAACCGTTTGAAGACTTCTCGGTCAACCTCATCCTCGACAACGCCGAGACTGACTCGGTGCCTATCGTTATCGAGAAATCACCAAACTTCAGAAACCTTTTCGGATCTCTGGAACGCGTTGTTGACCGCTTTGGATACTGGCGAACCGATTTCACCCGCATCTTCACCGGCTCAATGCTGCGTGCAACCGGTGGCTATCTGGTAATCAATGCCATGGACCTCTTTTCCGAACCGGCAGTCTGGACGCACCTGAAACGTACTCTCTGTAATCATGAACTGGAAATCGTCGGCTCCGATCCTTTCAATATGATGGCAGGTTCGGGGATCAAGCCGGAACCAATTCCAATCGATGTAAAAGTCGTAATAATCGGCGCCCCGTACGTGTACAATATTCTCTGGCAGGGCGACGAAGAGTTCCGCAAGATATTCAAAATCAAGGCCGAGTTTGATAGTGTCATGAAGCTTACCGACAGCAATGTTCGCAAGTACATGGAGTTTGTCCGTAAGGTAATCGACGAAGATGCTCTGCTTCCGTTTGATCTTTCCGGCATGCAGGCGGTGGTCGAGTATAGTCAACGCCTGGCGGGTCGCCGTAAACGACTTACTTCGCGTTTTGCCATAATATCCGATATGGTTCGGGAGGGGTCTCTCTGTGCCGAACAGCGGCGAAGCAAAGTTGTCACCCGCAAAGACATCCATGCTGCCGTGCTGAAGAAACGGTCACGCGTTAATCTGACCGAAGAAAAGATACAGGAGCTTTTTGACGATAACACCCTGATGGTGGCCACGACCGGAACGGCCGTCGGCCAGATCAATGGACTATCGGTCTACAACCTCGGCGAATATGCGTTTGGTCGTCCCACCCGTATAACGGCCAGTGTTTCACTTGGAAAGGCGGGCGTCATTAATATCGAACGCGAAGCCGACCTCTCCGGGCCGACCCACAACAAAGGCGTCCTTGTTCTCAGCGGTTATCTGCGTAACATGTTCGCTCGCGACAAACCACTTGTCATGACAGCCTCCATATCATTTGAACAATCATACAGCGGTGTTGACGGTGACTCTGCCTCATCGACCGAAATCTATGCCATCCTCTCAGCGATCATCGACATTCCGATAAAGCAGTCAATAGCTGTAACCGGATCGGTCAATCAAAAAGGTGAGATTCAACCGATCGGTGGTGTCAACGAGAAGATAGAAGGCTTTTTCGATGTCTGCAAGAGTCGCAAGCTAACCGGCAATCAGGGCGTGATGATACCGCATCAGAACGTTAACGACCTGCTGCTCCGTCCCGACGTCATCGATGCGGTCAAGGCTGGACGTTTCCATATCTACCCGATCAAGACCATCTCCGAGGGGATAGAGGTTCTTACCTCCTATACCGCCGGACGACGTCTGAAAGGCGGTGGTTTCACGACCGACTCAGTCTTCGCCGCAGTCGATACGAAACTGTATGATATGGCGCTGGCTATTCAGAATTTCGGCAAGGATGACAACAACAATGCCAATCAAACGAACAAACTCAAGTCATCCCGAAAGAAATGAACGCCATCATTCGCATGTAACGATCATACAGTCGTGATACAAAGACGTATGATCGTTCACGCATTGCGACATCATCACGATGTCATCACCTTCTCCAACACGTTAGACGACACGTATCTGTCGCTTGACATAAATATCATTAATCGAAAGAAAGTTGAAGTTTTTTTCTTGACACTTTTTTGAAACACCGTATCCTTGCATGCGAACACCAAACCATGGAGGATGTTCAATGCGTAAGGCTAAGAAAAAAGTCGTCAAGAAGAAACCGGCGAAGAAAAAAGTCGCCAAGAAGAAGGTAGCCAAGAAAAAAGTCGTCAAGAGGGTTGCCAAGAAGAAAGTCACCAAGAAGGTGCGTTGCGCAGGTAAGACCAAAGCTGGCAAGCGCTGCAAACGCTTCACTGACGGCAAGAGCAAATTCTGCTCGGCGCATAAGAAGAAAAGATAGATTTCTTGATGTGCAAGGATGCGGCCACAATGTGGCCGCATTTTTTTTGCGTTGAATCGAAGCTGAAACTACCTTAGAAGTCGGCGCCGAACGAGAAGTAGTAGTGTGGCTTCTCCGAGACGTTTTTCAGGTCAGTCTTCCAGGCGAGGTCATAGCGCAACACCAGGAATCCAAGGTTCGCACGCATACCACAACCAAAACCGGCATGAATGTCGTTAAGGCGACCACCGTCATCGGAGGTACCACCCTTGAAATCATCGTAGAACCAGGCCGCACCAATGTCGGTGAAGATTACGCCGCCAACTCTGCTAAGCACAAGCGGCAGAGGGAAACGCATGGCGAAGTAATCGATCATCGGGAAGCGGAACTCCCAGTTGACCAGACCGTAGCGGTTTCCGACCAGTTCATAGTACGGCACACCGCGCAAGGGTGTAATAACATCTGAAAAATAGAGATTCTCAACCTGATACACAGTAGCATCAAGGGTCCGCGTCCCAATCCAGTTGGTTGTACCTCCGAGGAAATATAACTTCGGCGTTCGTCCAACCGAGGCACCACCCGACAGGCGCAGAGCCATCGAATACGATTTCTTGAAATGCCAGTAACGACGGTAGTCAAACTCAATAGCTGCAAACTGGAGATCGTCGGAATCAAATAGATTCAGACCGCCGGTAAGATCTACATTTGATCTGGAGCCGTTCACAGGTCCGGTGATACCACAGATTATGTTATCTTTGATCCAGGCCAGCTCACCGGTCGTGATCTTTGTATTTCGATTCTCACGCGTATCAAGTATGTCATAGTACTGGCGGTCAATGAAGTACTGGCTGGCTGTTAGCTGCAACCGACTGTACTTGGATGACGGACGGCTGGCAAATAGCTGCGCGCCGTAGAAGCGATCGGAGAACAGGAAATAATAGTTGTCCTCATAGAAGTTCTTAGTGTGAAACAGACCAACGCCAAGGCGGGTGCGTTTCCGACCATAAATGTAATAGGCCTGAATGTTGGATTGATCGATTGTATTGACCAGGTCGGTAGCAAGGATCAGTTGATGGTTGCCCAGATAGTCTGAAAATACGAACTGCGTCTGCCCTCGAACACCGAAGAAGGTATCATAGGTGAAACCTCCACCTACATAATCAGGGGAGAGCCTCGCCCTATACCGTCTGACATCGTAATCATCACCGGGCAGCGGGACTGCTATCGAGTCGAAATAGGCCGGCTCCTCCATAAGAGTAACTATAGTGCTGTCGTCGGCCACATCGACAAGGTACCCTTCGTACGGTCTTGATGGATTCTCGCTGACATAAACATACTCGTCATCGTAAATGCCAGTGGTCGTTATAGTCGAATCGGATTCAACCGAAGCGCTGTCGGCGGTAGTCTCCTCCGCCACATCCGCCACAATAGTACTGTCAGTGGTAGTGGTATCCACTTGACCACTTGTTTCGCCATCGACAGAGTCGGCCACGGCCACCTCTGTCAATTCGGGCTGAAGGAGGTCATAATCGCCGCGCTGAAACGCTGTCAGCGTCAATACGCCATCATCGCCGATCGGCACAATATCCTTGAGTACAAAAATATCAAAAGCGCCTTTGTTGAACGCCGAAAAAGCGATCTTGGCGCCGTCGGGCGACCACGACAGCGAGCGAGCACCGGTCAATAAATTCGTTACAGCATAGTATCGGGTCGAATCGAGAAAACCGATGTAGATATTGTCGATCCCATTACGGTTTGAGACGAAGGCAACTTTGGTCCCATCCGGAGAAATTATCGGCTTCTTGTTTTCACCCGGACCAACATCAAGCGGTTCAACTCTGCGGTCATCCAGCCCGACTGTGAACAAATTGTAATAGCCATAGTCAAAATCACCGGGCCGATACGCAGCCGGGCCAACATAGAGGTGCTCAACACTGTCCTTATCGTAACTGTATGGATGCTCACGGTCTGAGGAGAACGCCAGCAGGTTTGATTCCGGATTCCATGACAAATCAATTTCGTCAAAACGATCGTCTGTAATCTGCTCAACATTGTCATCATCCATGTAATAGATGAAAATATCCCGCTTGTGGCCTTTCAGGGCAGAAAACGCAATCATCTTTCCATCGGGCGACCAAGCGGGTGAAATAATGTTGTAGTAATCGAGATGTTGCTTGCGATACACCTTACGTTTGTGCAAATCGTAAAAGAAGATTGCTT
>DAOUUR010000193.1 GCA_030668045.1 bacterium | reverse complement strand
GCCTGGTCGGTATACGCCGCAGACGTGGACGGAGACGGCGACATGGACGTGCTCGGCGCGGCATATTACGACGATGCCATCACCTGGTGGGAGAACACCGCAGGCAACGGAACCGCCTGGACCGAACACACGGTGGATGGGGCATTCGACGGCGCCATTTCGGTATACGCGACGGACGTGGATGGTGACGGAGACATGGACGTGCTCGGCGCGGCGACAGATGCCCACGACATCACCTGGTGGGAGAGCGATTGCGTTCCTTGAAAGATATTAGCATGCTCCCAAATGTTTAATGAAAGGAAGAATAATGAGGTACAGACAACAACAAGTATTAAACGGCGAAGGACGCTGCTTTTTCATATTACCTTTGGCAAGGTTGGAATACCCAAGTCGATGAATTTGCAGTGTGTTCATAGTAGTTAAATGATGAACGATATTGGAGTTAAGAAAATGAAGATACGCTGGGAATCGTCACTGACCGTAGTTGTTATATTGCTGGCCGCCTGCGGCGATATTGCTCCGACATGGATTGTCGTCGATGCGGGGGACACGGATGCCGACGCCGACACGGACACAGATACAGACACGGACACCGATACAGAAACAGACACCGACACCGCCGAATTCTGTACCGGTGATGGCGTCTGGTACGACTCGACGAGCGAGCTGTGCTGGGAGGACCCGCCTACAGAATCAGCATTGAATTGGCAAGGAGCTATCGATTACTGCGACGGTTTATACCTCGGTGGTTACGACGACTGTCGTTCGCCAAAGATTCAGGAATTGATGTCATTATTCAGGGGTTGCGATCTGGGTAGCTGCGCAGTCACCGATCCGGGCTGTCTGGATTATGATTGTGACGACGACTGCAACGAATGCCCGGAAGGCGACGGCCCTGGAATCGGAGGGTGTTACCGGGATGCGGCGTTAAGTGGTTCGTGCGGTTGGTATTGGTCGTCGTCAGCCCATAGCGAAACTTCAAGCCTCGCATGGCTCGTCTTTTTCAGCTACGCCCGCGTGAGCTACACCAGTGATACGAGCAACAACCTCGCACGTTGCGTGCGTAGCAAGCCGTAAACGTGTAAAGACTACTTCGATTGTGGAGACCGGGTTCAGATCCGCCAACAAATGTGACTGGCACCCCCCAAAACAGATTTATTTCACATAGTTAACGGTCCTATCCTCACGCCGCCGCAGCTCACTCGCGTACACTTTGCCCAAATGCTCAGCGTGCTCCCTTGCCCATTCGGTGAGCTTGATCTCGCCGGCAGGGGAAGACTCGACATGGAGAAGACCACGCATGAGGCCATCGATCTCCTCGCGGGTGACGGTCATGTCACCAACGAATTTCCCCACCAGCAGACCCATCAAATACCCCAACCAGGGCGGAATGCGTAGAATGGGCCGCTGCTTGCCGATGGCCTCACCCACGGTTCTCACCAGCTCCTCGTAGGTGAAGGCTTCGGGACCGATGGCGTCGATGACAACGTTCTCGCGCTGTTCTCCCTGCTTCACGGCCAGCCTGGCCAGATCGTCGACGTAAATGGGCTGGAGCTTGTACTGCCCGTCGCCAAAGACACCAAATACGGGGAACTTTCGCAGCATCCAGGCGATATTGTTGATGAGGATATCCTCTTTGCCGAACAAAACCGTGGGGCGTAGTATTGCGTAGGATAGACCCGATTCCATCAGGGCTTTTTCGAGCCTGGCCTTGCCGCTGAAATATTCGAGGTCGGAGTCCTTCGTCGGGTTGGTGATGCTGACGTGAACAATCCGCTCGACACCGGCATTTTTTGCGGCTTCGAACATGATGAGCGTGTTGTTGACGGCATCAGCGTGGGTGAAGGTCTTGTGATTGAAGCGAACCCAGTAGGTATTGTAGAGGACCGTGGCGCCATGCAGCGTCTCCACCAGCTTATCCGGCTGGTCAAAATTGAACAGGTGCGCGCTGACCCTGTCACCGAAGGGATTATGGCGATTCAGGGAATTGGTGATCGTCTTGACTTCGTGGCCGTTGTCCAGAAGGCGCTTTGCAATGTACTTGCCCGAGTAGCCAAAGGCTCCGGTTACGACGTGGCAATCATCGTTATTCATGCCCTCTCCAATCTGGCGATTCACCGTTTACTCTTCTTGCTCGCCAGTTTTGCATTTTGCCGAAACCGTTTCAAGACGGCGTGATACCCCTGAAAAAATGTTAAAAAAAAGTGCCTGACACCACCATGAAGCGGGAATCGACGATCTCGCCGAGAATCACGACGATCATTTCTCTGATTCCATCGACGCAGAAAATCTTATTCGCTGATCACTCTGCGCGAAACACGGCTACCCAAGTCTTCAGTTCGAATCCGGTTGTGAGCAGCGGCTGAAACGGTGCACATCGTTTGCCCACCCCGAAGCCGTGTACAGTACGCTGGAGTCTTCGGGGTCGAAATCTACTTGCTTGGCATCATTGTAAGCTTCGGAGATGAACCTGATGTCACCCGGGTCTGTCACATTATATGCTTCGATATTCCAACCAGTTGCGAAATAGGCTACGCCCTCGTCCACGGCTATCGAAAATGGAACGTCCTCCAGCTCCAATTCTCCGAGCTTCTCCAGATTGGGGGAATCCGAAATCGAATACACGGCAAAAAAGGTCGGATCCTCGTTCGAAATGGACGAGTGTCCACCGCCGACATACAACCTTTCTCCCGTTGCAAAAACCGCCTGTGCGGGCACGCTGTGGGACGCAGCATTCATAGTCGGCAAAGGCGCAGATGGGTTAGAAACGTCGAGAACGGCAACACTTCCGGATTCCACAAAGTCATTATTGTGTATGGCGCAATAGAGGAAATCTCCATTCAGCGACATATCAGTAACCTCGCCTTCACCCACCTTCGTTTCTCCACGATAAATCGGCGAACTCGGGTTGCTCACGTCGTAAATCACTATTCCACAATTCTCCTCTAAATCGATTATACCAATATAGGCATTTCCGTCTTCTACGAGTATCCGGGTTGAGTGGAAATACAAGTCCCGCCATGCAACCATGGAGGGGTCATTGTTCGGGTTGCTTGCATCGAAAACAAACAGGGTCGGTTCATCATGAGAGTAGGATTCTTCTGAAACCACGTACATGTATCCGCCGCTGAAGGCCATATGATACCCATCGTAAAACACATCGTTTACACCGGAAGCAAGGCTAATGGATGAGTCGGAAGTGGCGTCGAGGATGGCCAGCAGATCTCCGCAACCGTCGTGATCCTTGCCGCCGAGAAGATAAACATAACCATTGTGAACATCGATATTGTCGATGTCCTTGTCGAATGTGAATGAAACCGAATATTCTTCGTTCAGACAATTGCTGTCTCCATCGCTGTCTCCATCGCTGCCGGCATCATACGCACTATTATATTCTCCAGGCAGTTCCATCATCAGAAGACAACCGCCGGTCAGGAGCGATGCCAGTGCAAATACCAATACTTTGTTTATATACTTCATCCTAGAATCTCCCCCCCAAAACGGCTCCGTTCGGGCTTACACCTAAGGTCAATTCGAGACTTCCGACCTGGGCAGGTTTTTGCGCCTCCTGCCGTTTTCCGGTTCTCGAGAAGAGAAATAGGTTTCCGGCGCCGACGATTGCAACTGCCCAACCCACGGTGTTAAGAATTTTCAGTGTTCTGAATTCTTCGTCAATCGCAGCCTGCGATGAATCAGTATTCTTCATGTTGTCGTATTCGGCGTAAGTAGACAAAATGGCGCCGATTCCGCCTCCCACCATGCCCAGACCCAGCACAAACCACGTCACGCGGCCCGAGCTATAGAAGAAACGGGGCTCCCCCGTCCTGGTCGATTTTGCGGTGGCCGCGGTTGCGGCCTTCCGAGACGCCGGGTGCGGATCATCTGTATCGACTATTGGAAATGTCATGAAAGAGTCGCCGCCAGTAGCGATCGATGGAATCTCGCTGGTGGAACTGGACGGCTCGATGGCAAGATGCTTTTCTACAATTGTCGAAGGTATTCCAAAGCCCAGACCCTCAAAGCCGGGTAGCGTGACTTTCCAGCTGACAATGGCTACCACTTCTCCCCGATTGTTCACTATCGGCCCGCCGCTGTTTCCCGGATTTATACTCGCGTCGGTTTGGACTAGTTGATCTCCCTCGATTTCTCTGATCCCGCTGACGATTCCGCTAGAGACCGAGAATGCCAGGTCAGCTCCGGCGGGTGCCCCAATTGCATATACGTTAGTACCAATACTTGGCAGATCCGGTGAAAGCGGCAAACACTCCGCATCTTCTACCGCCACCGATATTAGCGCCAGGTCATGTGCCGAGTCTCGACGTAGTACTTTTGCGGTCATCGAAAAGCCGTTTCGCAACACGATCTTGACGGTATCCTGGCCGCTGAGCAGGTGATCTGCCGTAAGGGCCAGACCGTCGGGCGAGATGAAAAAGCCGCTACCTATCCTCTCACCGGCCTTCACGATTATCGACGCGTCAAGAATCCGCTCCATCTGGTCGGGAAGAGCCAACTCGGGCAAATCGCAACGGCGGTAGGACGCGGCTTCGTAGATGACCGAAGGCACCGTTATCTCTCTCTCGATCATCTCGTTGAACTTCGGTCTTTGTACGAGTCTGTTGATGGAGCCCAGAATTAGTTTGTGGGATTCGTCGGCAACGTCTTTCTCTTGAAGTGAAATAATCTTCCGATAACGAGTAAGAACCTTGTAAACCACCTGGTTTTCACGTTTGTCGAAGATTTCCCAGTTGACAGCAATATCGCATCGGGCGGTTCGCGCGCCGGACCTGTGGGGGCAACTAAGCTCGTTTATCACACCTCCCAACAGCATAACGGCCTGGTTGGACTTGTCTTGATCAAATAGAATGTTCTCGACGCCAACGGCGTTGTAGCCTCGGCGGCGGAGTTCCTCGATGATTGTTACTCTGAACTCGGCGTCCGCAATTCCAATATCGAACTTGCCATGCTCTCTCAGGACCAGGCGACTAAACGTTATCGGAACCCTGGCGTCGTCAGTATCGGCCTCCTCTGACCTGAGTTCGGCAGCAAAGATCGATAAAGCAACCCATGTGGCAAGAGCGACTGGTAGTCGTGGATACCTTGTGTTCGGGGGAGAGATATCGTGTTTGCGTTCCATAAACAGAACTCCTTCCCCCTCATAAATGGGGTCAACGTCATCAAAAAAGGTAGTCGAAAGAAGAATACAACCCAACCCGACAAAAAAGCAATTCTCGAAGTTGTAAGCCAGGGAAACCGCTGAGACAGCTACTTACGCCAGCGCGTGGCGGGCGATGATGACCTTCTGGATGTTGGAGGTGCCCTCAACCTGGATCTAATGTCTCCCACTCCTTAGAAAAGAAGGAAGACTTATATGTCAGGACAGCTGGCCGGAACCGGCGTGCAGGCGTCGTCTAGGTTGTCGTGGGTCACTACGGTCCACCATCAACACCAGCATCAGGTCCAGGGCAGTTCGCCGGAACGGGCGTGCATGTGT
>DAOUUR010000164.1 GCA_030668045.1 bacterium | reverse complement strand
CAGTATATCGCAATGGAGTATCTTGAGGGCCGCACCCTTGAGGACATGATCAAGAAGAAGGTCAAGTTCAACTACAAGATAATCGCCCAGATGATCATGCAGATATGCTCGGCCCTTGACTACGCACATGAGCGCGGCATCGTTCATCGCGATATCAAACCGGCCAACCTAATGGTTCTCTCCAATTACCAGGTGAAGGTGATGGACTACGGCATCGCCCGCGTTGATTCCAACTCCATGACCAAAACCGGTATCGCTATGGGCACACCGAACTATATCTCGCCGGAACAACTGGAAGGCAAAACTGTTGACAAACGGGCTGATCTGTTCTCGCTTGGCGTGGTCATGTACGAAATGCTTCTGGGCCGTCGTCCCTTCAAGGGTGAGAACATCACTTCGTTGATTTATGCCATCCTGAACCACGATCCGGAGAAACCATCGACGATCAATCCGCAGATTCCTCTGCTGTTTGATCATATTATCGGACGCTCTCTGGCGAAGAAGGCCGATGAGCGGTATCAGAAAGCTTCGGAAATTGCGACCGACCTGGCCGACTTTGTAGATGCTTTCGCGACCAAGTAGCAGAATGTAGAAATTCGTTTTTTCCCCCCAATGGCAAGGGCCGCTGCAAATGCAGCGGCCCTTGTTGCTTTCATATGGACTTAGAGACCGGACTCGCCGGATGATTGGCGTCAACTACTCTTCGGTATCGGTATCGTTCTCATCTTTGGAAAGAATGTCTTCGGCCAGAGAGAGAGCCACGCCCGAAAGCATCACTTCGACACCAAGCGTTGTAAAATCTGATGAGATCAAGTCACGGTTTATCGAAGCGTAGAGCGAGCAGGAAGCTCCCCGCTCAACCACCAACCCCGACATCCGACCTTCCGATTCAGAAACAAATGTCACCTCACCCAACTCTTCGGATACAACATGACCGGTGCAATTGTGAAGCTGTAGATGAGAATTGCCCGTATAGACAACAACCAGCATACCGCGAGTTTTACCCAGACTTGTCTGAGGGAACACTTCCAGAACAAGAGTACGCTTGTCCTCCTCGTTGACGATCTTCAGGCGATAGTGGTCTTTACGGAAAACGACATCATCGTCTCCGAGGACAAGACCGATCTTCGCAATTTCTTCCCTGGTGATACTCCCACTCATATTTTTTCTCGTCACCTCGGAAGGCAGCTATTTCTTTTCCTCTGTCGGGCTCTCAGTCTTACCGGCTGAAGCATCCGTTTTGCTGTCGGTATTGACCGAATCTTTGAGCTCGTCGGTCGTGTCTTTCATTGCCTTCTTGAACTCTCTGATGCCCTTCCCCATTCCCTGCGCGATTTCGGGAAGCCGCTTAGCGCCAAAAAGCAGGAGAATAGCTAGAAAGACTAAAAGAAGTTCCCATGGACCTAATCCAAACATATCAAAACCTCCGGTAATTCAAACGCGCTACAAGTACCACCATCTAAAATAGATGATCACCAGCAGCACAACCATGATCGACATAAAGTTAATACGCAACTTCAAACCGAAAGCTGCGGAGATAGCAAAGAAATCGACATTCATCGTATCAAAGCCAATCTCAATATTCTTACTGAACACCGTCTTGGCCGCTCCCGGTGGCAGGAAAGTACCGATTATGTCGCCGATCAGACCACCAAAGACAGCGCCAAGAACCAGCGCTACAACGATGAATGTTAGTTCACGCTTTTTCACGACGCCACCACTTTCTTTGAGGACCCAAAACAGGCCCGCAACGACTCAAAAACTCTCAGTCCATCTGAGGAGCCGAGAATATCTTCAACCGCCCTCTCGGGGTGCGGCATCATGCCCAGCACATTGCCACCCTCGTTGGTAATGCCAGCGATATTGTTGATCGAACCGTTCGGGTTGGCCTCATCGGTCACCTCACCCTCGGGTGTCGCATAGCGGAACACCACCCGGCCCGAATCTTCCAGCGTGGAAATATCTTCGTCAAAATGATAATAATTGCCTTCACCGTGGGCGATTGGGATTTTTAACACCTCGCCCTTCTTGCAAACCGATGTAAACTTAGACTCGTTGTTCTCCACGCGGAGGTGAACGAACTTGCAACTGAATCTCAAGTGATCGTTACGAATCAGAGCGCCCGGTAGAAGGCCGCTTTCGGTCAACACCTGAAACCCATTACAAATGCCAATCACCACTCCGCCGGTGTGAGCATATTTGACGACCTTGTCCATGATAGGTGAAAACCTGGCGATAGCTCCGGCTCTCAGATAATCACCGTGAGCAAAACCGCCGGGCAAGATCACCGCGTCACAACCCAACAGATCTTCAGACTTATGCCAGAGAAATTCCACCTCTTCACCGAGTATGAATCTAACGGCGGCATAGGAGTCGTAGTCGCAGTTGGAGCCGGGAAATGTGACGACACCAAATTTCATCAGTCTCTCTCCACCGTGTACCGCTCAATGACCGGGTTGGCCAGAAGTTTGGAACAGACCTCATCAATCTTCTTATCAATATCCCCGTTGCTGTCATTGATTTCAAGCTCAAAAAACTTGCCGGTTCGCACCGACACAAAATCATCGTAACCCATCTGCTGGAGGGCTTTGCCAATGGTGACGCCCTGTGGATCCAGGACGCCATCTTTTAGTCTCACAAAAACAACTGCGCGCTTATTCTCGGCCATCATTTTCTTCCCTGTCGCTCCTTCGTCTGCGATGTGAACGGCCTGCCACTTTGACCACGCCGACGTTGAACAACCGATACAGTTCTCTTATCAATCCATATAATATATACAACGAAACGAGCGGAAACAATATGAGTCTCGGCTTGATTATGATAATCGGGATCAGCAGTAGCGCGATAATGAGCTTGATCCGATTCTGTTTGGTATCAAACCGGTCCGGCATAAACTCGTATCGAACCTGCGAAACCATCAGCATCGCCAGCAGGATAATCATCGAAACCAACAACTCACTATATTCAAGCTGCCCCCACATCTTGAAAGAGAAGATGATATAGGTCACCAGTGCGAAAGCAGCCACCGGCACTGGTAGACCGAGGAAATCCTTTTTCTCCTCAGTGTCAGCCAATATGTTGAACCGTGCGAGCCGATACGACGCCGCCATGATAAAAACAATGGATATTATCCAGCCCCACTTGCCGAGTGTGTTCAGTTTGATCGAATAAACCAGGACCGCCGGAGCTACCCCAAAAGATAAAAAGTCTGCCAGCGAATCAAGCTCAACCCCAAACTGACTGGTCGCACCACTGAGGCGCGCTACTTTGCCGTCGAGGGCATCAAGAAACCCCGCCAGCACAATGAACCAGCAGGCGGTAGTCGTATGTCCCTCAAAGGCCGAAAGGATAGCCAAAAACCCGCAGACAACGTTCCCCATCGTGAACGTGCCGGGGACAATGCCTTTATAATCTGATATTCTTCTTCGATCCGGCTTCATTACCAATCACACTTTCGTTGTCGGCAACCTTAAGGTGACCGACTATTGTCTCACCACCCCGTACCCTATCCCCAGCTCTGACACATATCTCTGTCTCTACAGGCACAAACAACTCTGTCCTCGACCCAAACCGTATCATGCCGAATCGAACACCGGCCGCATAGGTCTGTCCTTCTTCGGCGCGGCAGACAATCCTTCGAGCGATGATACCGGCAATCTGCTTAACAACGAGCCTGGAACCGTCGGGGGTAATCATTCCTATCTCGGTCTGCTCGTTCAAATCGGAGGCTTTGTCCCGGAAAGCCGGAAAGAACTTCCCTGGATTGTACTTCACATAATCCACCCGACCATCGGCTGGAATGCGATTGACGTGAACATCGAAAACCGACAGGAAAATCGAAATCTTCGCCGTCTCCCCACCTACAAAAGGATGGTTGGGAATCGTATCAATCGCCAGCACCTTTCCATCAGCCGGAGCCACCAGTACACCGGGTGACGGTTCAAATGATCGCTGCGGATCACGAAAGAAGAAAATAACAAAAACCGCAAGGACCGCCATCACAGCAGCAATAGTTGCCACCAAGAGACTATCAAATCGCACCGCTAACCAGACTAGTATGGCGGTCAACGCCAGACCGAGCATGATAAGCGGCAATCCCTCACGTGCTATCATCGTCCAAACACCCTCTTAAAAATTTTGCCGACATTGCGTGAGTAGTATGAGAGATCAAAACAGCTGTCAATCTCAGCTTCTCCCAGATGGTCGCGCAGTTCACGATCACGACGGATCAACTCGCGGAACGATCCTTTCCCCTCGGTAGCAGCCAGAGCGTTGCGCTGTACTATCGTGTAAGCTTTCTCACGCGACCCGGCCGGTCCAGTAAGCTTGAGAAGCAGTCGCTGGGAGAAAACCACACCACCGCGATAGAATATATTTTCAAGCATTCTCTTCTCGTTTACAACCAACCCCCTAAGAACACCGATGAACTTCTCCAGAGCATAATCGGTCAGAATTGTAGCATCGGGGATAATCACCCTCTCCACCGACGAATGCGCAATATCGCGTTCATGCCAGAGAGCAACGTTCTCCATAGCCGAAACAGCGTACCCTCGCAGCACCCGTGAGATTCCGGTGATTCGTTCGGCGGTAATCGGGTTTTTCTTGTGAGGCATCGCCGAGGAACCTTTTTGCCCTTTGGTAAATCCCTCCGCCATCTCACCGATCTCCGTTCGCTGGAGGTTACGGACCTCGGTCGCAAATTTCTCAAGTGATGATGCCAGCAGGGCAAGCGATGTAACAAAATGCGCGTGCCGGTCACGCTGAAGCACCTGGGTGGAAACTTCAGCCGGTTTTAGTTTTAACCGACGGCAGACCGCCGCCTCGATCTTCGGATCAAGGTTGGCAAAATTCCCCACCGCGCCCGATATCTTGCCAACGGCGATAGTATCGCACGCTTCCTTGAAACGGTCCCGACATCGTGACAACTCGGTGAACCAGACTGCAAATTTGAGTCCAAGCGTGGTCGGTTCTGCGAGAATACCATGAGTGCGACCCATACACGGCGTAAGTTTATATTTCAGAGCAAGGCGACGGATCAATTTCAGTGAGGTTGCAATCTTCTTGTCTATCAGCTCCCCGGCTCGCTTCATTTGAAGCGACAGCGCCGTATCGAGCATATCGGATGAAGTCATCCCAAAGTGGATATACTTCGCATCCTCTCCCACAAACTCAGCGACCGAAGTCAGGAAAGCGATCACATCATGGTTGACCTCTTCTTCAATCTTGTTGATCCGGTCAATATCGAACTTCGCTTTTTTCTCAATCGTCTTGAACGCCTTCGCTGGAATTATCTTGGCCTGCGCCATCGCGCGAGCCGCTTCGACTTCAACCTCCAGCCACGCTCCAAACTTGGCCTCTTCCGACCAAAGCGCTCCCATCTCCGGTAGTGTGTAACGCTCTATCATCAGCCCTTCTTGCCTTTCTTGTAGTCGGCTAAGAATTTCTCCAGGCCGATGTCGGTCAATGGGTGCTTTATCAACTGTGCAATCACTTTGTACGGCATCGTTACTACGTCAGCGCCAATCAAAGCCGCCTTGACGACGTGCAGCGGATGCCGCACCGATGCCACCAGCACCTCGGTAGAGAAACTATAGTTGCCATAAATTGTAACGATCTGATCAATCAGTTCCATCCCGTGCGACGAGATATCATCGAGCCTCCCGATAAACGGTGAGACATAACTCGCCCCGGCCTTGGCCACCAGAAGCGCCTGCGAGGGTGAGAAAACGAGAGTTGCGTTTGTATTGATACCGCGTGATGACAACGTCTTGATCGCCTTGAGACCTTCAAGCGTCGTTGGAATCTTGATTACGATATTGTCGGCAATCTTGACCAGCTCTTCGGCATCTCTGATCATACCGTCGTGCTCAACCGCCAGCACCTCAGCGGAAACCGGACCGGATACAACTTTGCAAATCTCCGCGAGCAGTTGATCATACGGAGCCGTTTCTTTGGCGGCCAACGACGGGTTAGTTGTGACGCCGTCGAGAACACCCATAGCGGCGGCTGATTTGATTTCTTCAAGATTGGCGGTATCGATAAAGAACTTCATT
>DAOUUR010000378.1 GCA_030668045.1 bacterium | reverse complement strand
TTCGCTGCAGGCTAAGAGAAGCGCCGCAACTATGAGCGAACAAATTATGATAGATCGAATCAACATCACCACACCGATTAGTTTTGCTACCAAGAGAACTGGTCGGGCCAGGTTGGTCAACAAAAAAGAGGGGAAGCCAATGAAGAAGACTACCGGGAACAACGGTCTGGTTTTCAACGGCCAGTTTATCAATCTGCTGGCCCTGATTCTCGGAGTGGCGGCAGCTTATTTTCTGACTATCCAGTCACTGAAAATTGAGCTGGCGGCCAAAGCGGAGAATACGGCCGTTGAGAAGCTGGACAAGAAATTGGCCAACATCGAGGTGATTCTGAACGAAACGGTCCTTGGTAAAGGGCAGTTTTATGATTTCGCCAATCGGATCGAAACGCGATTGGGAAGGATCGAATACTTCCTTATCGATCAATCGGGAGATGAAATTGAAAACAGCAAAAGACAACCGTAACTACGTTACCGAACTACTCAGTCAGCTTTCGGAGGATCAGTTAACGCTGGTCGATTTTGATCGTCTCCGCCAATGGCTGGGGGAAATCGGTTCGGTGCTGACCGAGCAGGACGAGAGGCAGCAGGGAGCAGCGCTGCTTCGGGAGGACTATGTGGCTCGTATCGCCGGCATGGTCAAGGCGATTGCCGCGGCCGACAGCGGGACAGATCGACTCCAACAGGCACTGGCCTATCTGGAGACGCTATCAACTATGAGCGAGGCGGAGTTAGTGGAGCAGTATCGACGGGTTTCCGCGGCGTTCCGTGACACCTTTCCGGCCAGTTTCGCATCATTGCTCGGAGGGCGTAAAAGAAGCAACAGAATGAAAGACCCTTCGGTCTTCAAATGAGTAGAGGGATTACGATCCCGACCTGTGGGAATATCTCCCGGTCATCATAGAAAGAACAATTAACCTGACAGGGGAAAATGAAATGACAGTTAGAAGTCAAAACCTGGAGGCAATCGCGCCGGTCCTGATGACTTTCAGCATCCATCAGACTACCGGTACCGATGACCTCAAAGATACCAACATCGGTGATCCCGTAACGCTCACCGGTGACAATACAATTGGTCCGGTCAGCGCCGGTGTCCTGGTGCTGGGTAAGTTAATCAGTCTCACACTTTCTGACAACGACGATGGTGACCGTTTGGCCACTGTCCAGGTCGGCGGGGTATGCCGTCTGGCGGTTAGCGCTACGGTGCCTTCGGTTGGCGACCGGGTGGTTGGTGGAACTGTTGGTACGGTGAAGCAGGCTCCGATCGCTACTGATGTTCCGGCCGGTGGTCATATCGGTCGTGGCGTTGTGCTGGAAGTCAACGGCACTACAAACTGTGTCATCTATCTAAGTTAGAAGGGGGACGTAATGGATTTTCAACAATTTCTGAGTACCGCCGGTTACGCCAATCTTCAGCGTGAAATCGGCGCTGAGATGGCGACCGGGTCGATTGATTTCGGTCGCGCTACGGCACTGGATGTAAACCGCGAGACGTACCTTGAGGCGGAGAGTAGAGGCATGTCACTCTCGGAGCTTCTGGAGTGCGACGAGTTTGACCCGTCACCGGTTGGTTGTCCACTGGACGCTTTTGAGCGTCAGTTGGCCCTAGCCGGTGTTCGTCTCGGCGGCAAGACACCGACGACCGTCGAACAGTTCTATCAGCAGGCGCCGGGATTGCTTCCGGAGTTTATGCTTCGCGAGATCAAGAAAGGTCAGGCGATGCGTCCAGAACTGAGTCGGATTATCGCCAATACGACTACGGTAGCGACCAACAAGTACACGCCGTTCTTTATCGACACTTCCGACAGTTCGAAGTTTTCGCTTCGTCCGGTCGGCGATGGCGCCGAAATTCCGCAGCTTCTGGTTACCGAGCAGCAGCATCCGGTCAATGTGACCGACTATGGTCTTGCTTTGAAAGCCAGCTACAAGGCGCTGCGTTATCGTGCAACTTCGCAGTTCCGCGTGTTGATGTGGTACATCGGGTTTAAGATTCAGACCGACAAGGTCGGCGTGCTGGTCGATTGTATCATCAATGGCGATGGTAACAGCAATGCCGCGACGGTTGTCAACGCCGCCAGTACCGGGTCGCTCACCTATGCCGATCTGATTACGCTGTGGTCGAGTTTCTCGCCGTTTGAGATGAACACCATTATCTGTCATCTTGACCAGATGAAGACGATCCTCGGTATGGACGAGTTCAAGGATCCGTTGGCCGGGTATCGTTTCCAGAAAACGGGCGAACTGTTCAATCCGCTGGGGGCTTCATTGATTCGTTCCGATGAGGTAGCCTCCGATCTATTGATTGGTCTGGATCATCGTTTTGCGGTTGAAGAAGTAATCACGCAGCCGCTGATGGTTGAGTACGACAAGGTGATCGAGCAACGTTTCGAGGAAGCCGTTATCACTGAATCGGTCACCTACGCCAAGGTGATCAAAGAAGCTTCGGTGGTTCTCGACACCGTGTTCAGTTAATGCCAACAACAAGGGGTCCGCATGCCGCGGGCCTCTTTCCTATAGAACAGAATTGAGGAACGATGTACAAGAAGATCACACAGACTACCACCGGTGAGGCGCTGGCATCGGTATGCAGTCGCAAGTTGCTGGAAGTGCCGGCTGGTCCGCACGCGGGGCGACTGGCGGCAGTGATACAGACTACGGCCGGAGAGCTCAAGCTTGCCTGGTCGGAGACGCCGACGATTGGCTGGTCATCGTTACTATCGATTGTCACCGACGCTGCTGAGAAGCCGTTCGATTGTCTTATCGACGAGTCGGGTCATATCCATGTCGCCTACACCGAAATTTCGACTGACTACCTGGTAACTCGCAAACTGACTTTCGCGGGCGGGGACTGGTCGGTTGGCAGCAAGGTAACGATTTACAACGGCGCGCAGTCGGAGAATCCATCGCTGGCCATTGAACCCGGTGGCAAACTCTGGATCGCCTGGACGCGGATCAGTAGCGGTAACAGTTACGTGAATGTCAAAGCGTCAACCGATTCGGGTGCAACGTGGGGAAGCGGCGCAGCTGATGCCGGTGAGGCGCTGACCTCGGCGGTTGCGTCGGCATTCGCAAAGGTCGTTGTACGGCCCGGCGACATTGATGTTGTCTATACGTCGGCAGGTACGGCAATTTCTCACCGATCAATTCCGA
>DAOUUR010000221.1 GCA_030668045.1 bacterium | reverse complement strand
CGTAGATACCCTGTTCGATTGTTGGTGATGGTGAGATAGGCTGAGCGGAATCGTTATCACCGGAGCACCCGGCTATGATCAGCAGCGCACAAACGACAAAAACCGTTCTCATGTTACCTCCGCTACATAGTGAACCATGCTTGATCGCTGGTCCTTACTAAATAGACTACGCTGTGTGCAATCTGTCCAGTGTTTTATTGCCCCAAAACCACCACAAATAATCTTGATTCTCGCTGTATGTCAGCCAGTACACAAAACAAGGCTTCCTCCCCGGCCCTAAAGGAAAAGCCGGCTATACCGATAACCTAACAGTATGAATCAGGATTTTCTGATACAGGATATAAAGCGCACCGAAGTCCAGCGCGAGACCGATAAGGTTCTTCAGTACAAGGAGCATAAGTCCCTCTGGCGCGAGTATCTCGAAACGGCCGTTATTGCGCTGGTGGCCGCCGTACTGCTGCGACTGTTTGTCGTTTCGGCCTATCGGGTCAATTCGGAATCGATGGCAGACTCTCTCCTTGGGGGCGATTACGTTTTTGTCAACAAGCTGGCCTATGAATACGGCAGCGACCCCAAAGTGGGTGACATCATTGTCTTCAATTACCCCAACAATCCGGAAAAGAAATTTATCAAACGCATCAGCGCTATGCCCGGCGATGTGGTGCAAGTGGCCGACAAGGTTGTGTATGTCAACGACGAAGTGGCCGCTATCCCGGTTAATTCAAAACATGTTGACAAACGAATCATTCCGGCCGACCTTTCCTTCCGTGATAATTTCGCTCCTTATGAAGTTCCGGCGAACAACTACTTCGTCCTGGGTGACAATCGTGACGACAGCCGCGACAGCCGTTTTTGGGGTAGCCTTCCCAAAGAGAACATTATCGGCAAAGCTGTTTTTGTCTATTGGTCATGGCAGCCCAATCCCGATTCTCCACCCTGGGAGTTCCCGTACATCATCAACGCCGTTCAATGGCTCGGCTACGGCTTGTGGAATTTCCCCGGTGCTATCCGCTGGGGTCGTCTCGGCACGCCACTTTAGATAATGCCCTTCGGTCTCTACGTCCACTTCCCTTTCTGTCAAAACAGATGCTCCTACTGCAACTACGGCAAAGTTCCGTATGATCGTACCCTCGAAGAACGTTTCTTCGAAGCGTTAACCATTGAAACTAAACTTGCCGCTCAAAAGACAGACCCTCCGGCTCAGACGATCTCAACGATATTCCTCGGCGGCGGAACACCTTCGCTGGCCAGCAACAAATTGCTTTTTGCGTGGCTTGAAGTGCTTAACAATTGTTTCAGCATCTCCACCACAATTGAGTTCTCCATTGAGTGCAATCCGGAGACCGTGACCCGCGACCGCCTCGGTCTGTTTAAAGAATTGGGAATCAATCGGCCAACTTTCGGTATCCAGTCATTTGATACCAACTTGCTACAACTGCTCGACCGTCGGCACAACGCCGACCACAGCCGCGAAGCCATCTATCATGCAAATATCTTCGGGTTTGATAGTTTTGGTTGCGACCTGATCTTTGGCCTTCCCGGCCAAAACACAACCCAGCTCAACTCCGATCTGGACCAACTTATCGACTTGGACCCGCCGCACATTTCATACTATCAACTCACGGTCGAAGATGACACGCCGCTGGCAACAAGAGTCATCAACGGTACCCTGCAGATGCCCGACTCCGACCGGATGTACGCCCTCTATCGCATTGTGTGCGAGCGATTAGCTGAAGCGGGGTACAATCGATACGAAGTTTCATCGTTTGCCAAACCCGGCTTTGAGTGTCGGCACAATTTGGGATACTGGCGCGGGGATGATTATCTCGGACTGGGACCGTCGGCTCACTCGCTGGTCGATGGAAAAAGGTTTGCCAATGTTGCCGATGTTCACCGCTACATAGAATCGTTGCAGAGCGGTGATAGTCCGATTGTCGAGGAGTCGTCTGGCGTCGAACAGCGCATGACCGAAACAATCATGGTTGGGTTGCACATGGCCGAAGGGGTCAATCGCGCACGATTTGTTGCGCGCTTTGGATGCACGCCCGAATCTCGATTGAATAGCGAACAAATCGAACAGTTGAGGGCATCGGGTCACCTGATCTCAGATAACACCAGCCTCCGCCTGACCGAGATCGGCCTCTACCTCGCCGATGAAATCACAGCCCGCCTGCTGAAATAGGCGGCGCCTCCCAGCCCTTTATCCCAACAGCAACAATCACTGATTGCCCAAATATGTGGACTGTCGTCTCAGTTGCGCAACCCAACCAGCACCGACCGAACGACATCCTCAGTCGATCTAACCTGGCCTGATTCGGGAGCGTCAATGCTAATCTTAGAACTGGCTCCATAGTCACTTATCCTAATGTAAAGCTGATCGCTCATCCCGTAGCTGTAGAGCCAGCCAGCCACAAGATCGCTGTCAAAATTGCCTCTGGCCGCGCTCGGATCAGGGCCGGTCATCGGAATCACGGTGATGTAAAGCGAATATGTTCCCGGATCGGTGAGGCTGGTCGAAACGGTATAGGCGGTATCTTTCGAGAAATCGTAAATGTACTCATCCATTATCTTGCCGGTCGAGTCATGTCTCCGCTCAATATCGATAGCATACCACTCTGCCAGAGCAACATTATTCCACACCACTCCAACTTCGCTGCCACCGGTAACTGCCGTATCGCTGGCCGACACGATAATACTACAGGCATCATCGTTCTGATCGAGCAAACGAATCGAACACGAACCAGAGCGTGCACCGGAATAGACGGTCACTATCGCCGTATCACCGCGCGTATAGATCGGCTCAGTTCCGGACAATTGGTTGAACCCAACAAAACAAACATAGTCAGCCGGTCCCCAATACTGGCTGCGATTGATCGAGCATGTTGTATCCGCAATCGTGGCCGAATCCATTTCCGGATATGGCGCCCCTCCGTACGGACGAACTCGCATCGACAAACCCAGCCGTGGTCCCAGCGTGATCAAACCATCGGCAAACAAACCGGGCGTCGTGCTCGTCAGCGGTATGCTATCATCTTCACAGGCAATCGCGAACAACGCCACGAGCAAAAGGGTGGTAAGAATCAATATCTTCGGAATACTCATGATCTCTCCTAACATCTTTTTGGACTTCCACCAGTCTAATGCAATCATATGCAAACTCACCCCACGGCACAAAAAAAAATAATTGTCGCTGATTTGAACACGCTATATATTTTCCGCATGGACGCAGACAGATATCCCGGCTACATGCAAAAAGCCATCAATGAGGCGGAACTGGCCGCTGAGAAAAACGAAGTGCCGGTCGGAGCAATAGTGGTCTTTGAAAACAAGATCATAGGCCGTGGCCACAACCAGACATCGACCCTTCACGATGCCACCGCTCATGCCGAGATGATAGCGCTTTCGGCGGCGTATGAACACTTTGGCGACTGGCGGCTGGAAAACTGCTACCTCTTCTCCACACTGGAACCGTGCCCGATGTGTGCCGGGGCGATAATGCTCTCAAGAATCAAGACCGTCATCTATGGCGCGCGCGACCCCAAATTCGGCGCCTGTGGATCGGTGACCGACCTGTTTTCTATCGGTGGCTGGAACCACAGCGTCGAGGTTGTCGGCGGGGTCATGAACGAACCGATCGCGCTTTTGATGAAAGAGTTTTTCCAGAAGATGAGAACTAACAAGACGAGGGTAAACTGATGATGTTGACCGATCATGATCAGACGCAGTTTCGGATCACACGCATGGTCGCCTATGTTCTGCTACTAGCCATCCCGATGGTATGCCTCATTCTCGTGTACTCCCTGGACATGACTTCAAAACGTGGCGGCGAGTATGACATGGTGTTGTATATCCTGCTACTGGTTGCAATGGTGGAACCAGCCCTTGCTTTCTTGCTTGAGAAAATGCAGGTCGAGAACTACAAACAGAGCAAGTCGCCATCGTCGTCACCGGCCCAGTTGTTCACGAGCATCAGTATCATCAAACTGGCGCTGGTTGAATCAAGTTACCTCTTTGCCATGGTTCTTTTCCTGATATCCGGCCAACCGATCAACGCCCTCTACTTCTACCCGATCGGCATTATCTGGTCGGTTATCTATTGGCCACGTATGGGTAAGTTTGAACAATTCCTTGAAAAAATGGAGCAACCATAATGCACAGTAGCGATGATACAGAACTGGACATGAACCAAATAATTGCCAAGCCGCTCTATTTTGGCCTGGTGACCAACATCCTGATCCCGATGGGCCTCCTTCTGACCTGCTACTACATCGACAACAAGAATGGCCTGAATAATTCGGTCGGCGATTTTGCCAACAGTCTTTTCTACATTTTTGCCGCCCTCGCGATAGCCCACGCCGTCTTTGCACTCTGGTGGCGCACAAGACAGTTTAACCAGCCACTTGTCCGTACTAAAGAGTCGTTCGAAGACGATCTCGGAGCTGCCGTGCTGGCAATTTCGCGACCGATTTTCATTGTCATCGCTCTTATCGCCGCCTACGGTACGATCTATTTTCTCATCACCGGTCGCTTCCGGGAGACAGTTTTCCTGATCTTCTTCTCCTTTCTTGTTTTTCAGGTGGTCAGGCCACGCCATGGTCAGGTGAGCCGATTGATCAAAAAGCAGCAGAAACTGATTGATCAGGGAAAGTTCCGCCGGTAATCGCTCTCGGAACGCCGGGACACAAAAATCTTTACAAGTCGACACTATTTGTTAGATTGGACGGGCCGGGCAATCCGGCGCGGTCGGTTTTGTCGGACATGTCTTAATTACCGACCGGATGTTTGTATCGGAGAGGTGGCTGAGTGGTCGAAAGCGGCGGTCTCGAAAACCGTTATACCTTAGGGTATCTAGGGTTCGAATCCCTACCTCTCCGCTTATTATATTTGCAGGGGATGGCATTTTGAGATCAACCGGACATTTCATACAAATTGAAACCCACCCCAAGGGGTGGGCCAACCAGCAAGGCCGTCGTTAAGAAAGTTGTAGAGACAGTCAAGCAAGTTGCCTCGGGTGAGGAAAAAGAGAAGATGGAAGGTGCTCAGTAAACCTATGTCAAATACGATAGTAGTTCGAAGGAGATCGGGACACCGATGGCTGATGGCCGCATTCGCGTTGTTGGCGATGACACTCGGCATAGCTTCGACTCTGG
>DAOUUR010000579.1 GCA_030668045.1 bacterium | reverse complement strand
TTGATTATGTGTTGAGCGTGCTCCGGCATAGATATGCCGCGGGGTGCCCGCATGAGATCGGAATATTTCTTGGAATTCCGCTTAAGGACGTTAAGGGATTTATGGGCATAAGTTCCCTCAGAAACACAAAACGCGGTATGTGGTGTATGTACGGGAACCCGAAAGCGTCAGAAAAGCGGATGAACGAATACCGTCACGCGAAAGATATGGTGGCTGGGCGGCTCTTCGCAGGAGAAAATCCGATTGACATCATCAGAGATAGCGAAATTAGGGTTTTTTGAATCATCCTAATTTTATTAGGGTAGATTACTTGCATACCTAACAATGTACCATATAACCTAACCGTGCCAATAACGGCAACAAATCAAAAAATAGGTGATATAAGATGAAATCATTGAACAATGTGGAACCTGAAACCACGGTGATCGTCAAGGAGATCACAGGCGGTCTTGATACTAAACAACACCTCGATGAACTCGGCGTACAAGAAGGCGTCGAACTCACTGTGGTGGCAACCGAGCCTGTGCATGTGCATGGAGGACCAATCTTCTTATCAATGGGGGATCAGGAATTGATCATAGCTTGTGGATGGGCTGATAAGATCTATGTAGAGCTGGGCGGGGATGTTCTTCCGTTGTTGAGGTTAGAGGCTGGCGACAAGGGAACCGTTCGATCAATCGAAGGCGGAAAAGATTTTACGGATTTTCTCTCCGAGCTTGGTATCATAGAGGGAAGTGAGCTGACATTCCTGTGTCATGTTCCGGATCGCACTATTGTATTTGTGGCAGGGGACGGACGCACCGAGATACGAATGGGTGAAGGTCAGGCATCAAAGCTGATTGTGGCGGTAGATGGAAAGTCTGTGCAGGCAAACTACATCAAAGATGGTGAAACGGCTACTGTGGGGCATATCATCGGTGGAACTCATCTTGTGGATAAATTTGATCAAATCGGGCTTAAACCGGGCGCCGAGCTGACCTTGCTCAGGAGAGATGCGCCGGCATCGAGTCCCACGAGAGGCACTTATGTGCTTGCAAGGGTGGGAGATCAGTTGATCACCATCGGTCACGGTCTGGCTGAAAAATTGCTGGTCGAGTAGTCCGAAGATGGTACATGGGCTTGCCAGTGGGGATAAAAATTATGTCAGAAAGAAAGATATGGGAATTCAAGAGTCAGACAATATGTACGATTCTGGGTCTGACGTTTGATGAAAAAGAACTGGTCAACGTTTTCAAGAAATTGAAGCTGGACCCGAGCCGAAACGTGCCTTATGAGATGCATGGCGACCTTGTTCAACTGTGTAACACTCAAAACAAAGCATCCGGGCAACTGGATAAAATGTTAAAGGCGCGGTTCGGACGATACGAAAGCGACTTCAAGCGCATTCCACGAAATGAGATATATAACTATATCGAGAATGGAACCGGGACCGTGACCGAAGGCAGAAACGGAAACGGAGGCGGAACCAGAAACAAAAACGGCAAGAGCATACCTCTTTCCGCGCTTGTCTGGTTTGCAGTGCGAAGTCAGCACGAAGATATTGATGAGATCGAGGCACGAGTCTTTGCCACAACGCACATGTTCGAGCACCGAGCCTCGCGGTTCCATGATGCACTCCGGCGTTCAACTACGGATGGCAGACCTGAGGATATTCTCAATAACCTAAGTAATGCTCTTGAATCGAGTGAAAAACTCCAGACAAAGTGTAACCGATTGGAACACAAAAGAGCGCAGCTAAAATCAGAGATTGAATCAATCCTAGAGGATAAATCAAGAATCAATGCTGCACTTGAGGTTCAGAAGCAATTGAATAGACAATTGACCGGCGACTTTGAGAAGCTGGGCGGTACGGATGCACT
>DAOUUR010000460.1 GCA_030668045.1 bacterium | reverse complement strand
TTCTGACCGAAGAGTGTCATTAAATATGGACCCGAGGTTATGAGCAGTTGTCAAGCGACTTACCCTGGGCCAATCGACATGGTCGGTTATTTCGATTTCACCGCGCCTGTGCGTAATGAAGTGTCCCAATACGTCGCAAACAAATCGAAATTCCGGATAAGTACTTTGATAATTGGTTTTCGATCGTGATCGCTCCAAAGCCGCGCCGATTTTCGAAAACCTGTCGTCTGTTTTATTCAGCCACATCTTCATTTGATCCTGTGAATATTCGTCGACCTGCGCCGAAAGTTCGTGCAGATCCAAGTGTTTTCTGATTTCAACGTATCCCCGTGACAAAGACTTGGCGGCATCGGCAAAAAAAGGCAATAAAAACGCTCCTATCTGGGACAGGCTTTTCAAACACTTGCTTCGAGGCACCCTGCGCCAAAAACGGATTCTCTCATAGTCAACCAAGAGAAATTCAAAGCGGCCTCCGGTCAATTGACGCACCATCAGATTTCCCGCGGTCAGATCTTTGGGAACCACCCCCTTGTCATGCAGTGTAGCGACAAAACGTCCGAGTGCGAGTGTCAGATCGCCAAGCCGGTCGATGCGATCTTTTTTCCCCCAGTCATTATGTATGATCAGATTTTGCAGTGTATGCGCATCGCTTACCCATTTGGCAGCGTAAAGTGAACGCCGTGGCCAACCGAACCACGTGCGTTCGATCGCGTAACCGACGGGATCAGGTGTTGGTACCCCAAGCGACCTCAAACGTCGGCAAATATTCAACTCCTGTCCTCCGCCTAAAAGCCGACAGGCCTGCACTCTGGAATGAAGGTTCGGATACAGAAATATCTTGATAAACAGATCAGCGGTTCGGCCGCTGCACGCTCTGAGCAGTATTTTATTCCTATCCTTCCGAACTATTTTGCATCCAGTCTGATCGTGGAAAAAAGAGGTCAGTGACTGGTCGCGCCATCCATTCGCTTTTTGTTTACACAGTATAGCCAACATCGTTCGCGTCTCTATACGGTTCTTTTCCGTCTCACAATATGCTTGTCCCGGTTGTCAGGTGAAGCCATGCATTCGGTCATACTCATTTCCTGAGCCGTTCCATCCCGCAACATAATAGCCCGGTCGGAGTGTCTTAATACACTCCGGCGATGGGATATGTTGAGAATTATCAGGTCATCCGCCAGTTTGTCAACAGATTGAAAGATGTTCTCCTCAGTCTCGGAATCCAACTCGCTTGTGGCCTCATCAAGAATAAGCACGGAAATCGGACGCACAAGAGCACGCGCCAACGCCACACGTTTGCGTTCCCCGCCTGATAGGCGGCTTCCCCGCTCTCCAACGCGGGTTTTGATCCCGTCGGGTAATCTCCGGATAAGCTCGTCACATCCTGCAAGCCGTGCTGCGGCACGGATACGTTCAGGGGACGCTTTCAGATGTCCGTGACGGATGTTTTCCTCGATGCTTGCGTCAAAAAGGAACGGCTCCTGGGAGACGATTCCAATCTGCCGACGCCACGAGTTCGGGTCGATCTCCAAGATGTTCACTCCGTCGATTAATATACACCCGGATGATGAAGGGTAGAAGCTGATAAGCAAGTCGATGAGCGTCGTCTTGCCGGAGCCGCTCGAACCAGTGATGGCAATCCGCTCGCCGCGGCGAAATTCCACACGCATGTCCCGCAGGACATTGTGACGACCGTCGTATGAAAAGGCGACGTCCTCGAACCGAATTGTCTCAACCGGCTCGGTGATCGCTCTAACTTCTCTCCCCTCGGTCACATTGCCATGAACCCATGAAATCCTTTGGATGGCCGCGACCGATCTCTGGAGTTCCAGCACAGAACCGGAGATCTGTTTCACCGGACGTTTAAGCCCCAACGCAGCGGTCAGACAACCAACTATCGCGCCGGGGGTGGTAACGCCATGGGAAATCTGGTAGTAGGCCAGGATGCCCATAGCCATCAGAGCCACGCCATTCGTAATTTCCGCTGCCGGGGAGACTATCAATTTCAGCAGCGCCGCGCGTTTGCGGTAGTGCACCAGTTCCCGCCCAAGCCGCATACATTTTTCTTTCCCTTGACCTTCGAGGCTGAACGATTTCATCTCCCTGATATTGGTAAGTGATTCGATCATCCAGCCGAGGATTTTCCCCTGTCGATTGAGAAAACTCCTTTCCGCTGTTTGCGCACGCTTGCCGGCGGCTGTGACGCAGAGGCTCACCACCGGGATTGAGATAATTCCAAAAAGTGAGAGGAGTGGATTGAAGTAGATCATCACCCCCATCAGGCAAACCATGACAGCCGGACTCTGCCACATGGCCGAATAGAGTTCAATCACCCCGGCTGCGGCTGACTGCGCATCGTTGCTGACAAGGCTCGACAGCTCACCGCTTCGGCTTTGCATGTGAAATTCCATAGAACTTTCCTGCAGACGTTCGTATAAGTCATTTCGGATGTCGTTACTGAGGCGGATGTGAAGGATTGTTAAGATATACTTATTGAGGATCTCAAAACCACTCCGCAGACTTACGGCAGCCAGTCCCACGCCCATCCATAACAAGATCGCTTTGAGCGGAGCGCCCTGGCTGAAAACC
>DAOUUR010000369.1 GCA_030668045.1 bacterium | reverse complement strand
TTGGCCGAAACTCCACCGGCAGTCAAGAAAGTTCCCCCGGCGATCAGCTCACCGTTGTAGACCGTCAGGGAGTAGACATTGTGATTCATCCCGATGTGGGGTACTGTCAGGTCGTGCCAGTATTGATCGTCTGGGTCGGCCTCAGTCGCCTGCGGACGGAGCTGGGGAGCGCCGCTGGTCGGATCAAGGGTGACATCAAACCCGTCCAGGTCAAGCGACCCCTCAAACCCGCCGCCGCGGGCCGCTTCGATGTCGAATTGGCCGTTTGGTGTCAGAAAATCGGAAACTGATGCTTTTCTTGGTTCGGCCGGTGTTTCGGCCATACCGACTACCGCAAAGGCCAGCAGTAGTACGAATGCAACTGTAGTGGATTTGATCTTTCTGTTCATGCCTACGTCCTCCATATCAGTCAGTTCATGGTCGCTGGCAGCGCAGCGTACCGACATATACGACTGCAGGCGGAATCATATACCGCCTGACCGCCGTGGGTGAGCACGCTCCGGTCAGGACCTCAAAGATGCAGATCATAGGATTAACACCGGATATATAGATCAAAATTTCCTGTTTGGCAAGCGAAAAATGCACATACTGCCAGAAAACCGTGCCGGTAGATATGGATATCTTCCGGCAAGCAAGCTTGCACCAACATACGCGGCACATGTGGACATGTGCCGTTCACAAGAATCTTAAACCAGGCTTGCCTGCCTGAAACAGGCGTGCCTGTCTGTCACGGGCAGGCTGGTGGCGCCAGGCCGAGGGGAATGCCGAATAGATATTCGACCAGATATGTAATATCCGAAATGTTGATATCACCGCTACCGTCTCCGTTGGCGTTACCCTCTTCCGGGCATGGCGGAGCCGGACCGAGAGGGATACCGAAGAGGTAGTCAACAAGGTATGTAATATCTGAGATATTGATGTCCTCGCCTTCATCTCCATTGGCATTGCCACGAATGCCGATGCAGCAGCCACCACCACTGAAATCCTGCCAGAAGCCGTGCAGTACCTGAAGAACACCTGAGTTGGCCTCGCCGACCGCGGTCTGGTCGAGCGTCCCACGCAATTTGTAGTTCGTCGAGGTTCCTTCGGTGCCGCCGCGGGAGATCACCTGCCACTTGATATCGTATGGACCGGCGTTCGGACTCTTGGTGGCCTTGACATCTGGAAGATCTCCTGTCTGAGGCAGGGCTTCGCTCTGTGCTGCCTCCTGCTGCGACTGAGTAACGATTACTTCGACCTTGTCGGTCTTCAACTCATCTGATGATTTGTCGGGGGCACCACCTGCAACGGATGCTATCAGCAACAGGAAGGAGAACATGGCAATCGGTTTTGCATGTTTCATGATTTTTCCTCTCCATTATGGTCGTTTTTAATATAATCATTTTTCTTGTTTCATCAAAGCAATTCTCTTCGCTTTACGGTGCGGGCGGACCGACATAAGTTACTTGTAACCTGCTGTATGAACCATACATGCTCCAGCTATGGAAGGCATAGCCTGTGCCCATGGTTTCATAACAGTCAACGTAGAATTGATCCTCAACGTCAAAATACCAGGTGATATCTATGCTCGAGGCTTGCCAGACGTCAGTTCCGGTTTCATATTGGAAGTGAATGGGTGAACCGTTTTTTGTAACTCGTCCGTTCCAATAACCCGATGTGGTCCATATCGTCCAGATGTTGATCCGATAGAAGCCGGCAGTTTGTACAGTGAAAACCCCGCTCCCGTCAGTGGAAAGGTACCCGGCCGCAGTGTTGAAATCGACTCCGTCGCTTCCATATATTATCCAACCGCTGCCACGGCCGTGAGAGGTAGAACCACCGGACCAGATTATCGGAGTCTCGGATATTCCCCCCGTCTCCCAGTTCGTACCGTTGAACTTGATGACGTCACCGCCCGCGGCGCCATTATCGTTGAGATCGTCCAACAGGATGGTACCGTCCGATATCTTGTCGGTAGTAACGACATCGTAATCAAGATCTTCATTCCTGACTTCACCATCGACAATATGCTGTGTCATCACGATATTGGGTGCCAGGTCATTGGAGGCGATGCTGCCGTTGAGGATTTCATCGGAGGTTATGGCATCGGCCACTACGCCATCAGATACCTGGGCGTGGTAGGCATACGGTGAGGATGATAGCTTCGTGCGCGGATCGACCTCTGCCGCATCGGGATCGACCTTGATACCCAGGTAGAGATTGGGATAGTCGTTGAAAAGATGGCTGTAGGTCGGCCCGAGATCAAGAGTATAGGAAAATAGGCTGTTCTCCACGACAATCGCCTGTCCCCCGCTGGTCCACTCGGCTGTTCCGCCGGTAAGCACAGTGTAGATGGAGAATGTTATCGTGTAAGTATTGTCTTCGACCGGGTCCCCTTCGCTGTCGAGCAACCGCCCCTGGTAGTTGATTGATTCGGGTATGTCAGCCCGAGCGATCGGTGCGGCCAGGATCAAAATCAGGGTGAGTGCGAGTACTGTTCGCATGGCTGTGTTCATATTGCTCCTTCTCTTGAATTATGCGTTTCCAACAAAAGTTTTTGAATATAGTCATCTTCATTGTTTCATTAAAGCAATTCTCTTCGCATTACGGTGTGGGCGGACCCACGTAAGTTATCTGCAACCTACTGAACTGACCTAGAATGTTCCAGCTATGGAAGACGTAGCCAATGATGGAAATATCGGACAATAGAACCGACAGAAAGTATTCCGGCTCTAATGTCTTCAAGGCTGACAGTCAGAATCATCCCCATCGGTTAGATCATCACAGTCATTGTCTATTCCGTCATCGCAGATTTCGGTCGCTCCCGGATTTATCTCAGGTGAGCCATCGTCGCAATCTTCCTCAGGGGAAGGGCAGCACGGGCTGGCCGGATATCCATAACCATCATCGTCATTATCAATACAACCACAATCGGGATCATCGCAGTCGGTCAAATCATCACAGTCGTTATCAAAACCATCGTCACATACTTCTACATTACCGGGGGAAATCGATCCATTATTGTCATCGCAATCTGCCGGCAACCCGTCGGAATCATCCGGATTATCAGGATTACAGTTGTCGTAACCGTCCCCGTCAGCATCGTCACAGGAACAACTACCGCCCCCGTCTACTTGCACCCAGTTGGTGCCGTCACAATAACACAGCTCTTTCAGATAACTGCTGTAAAAGAGACCTGCTTCATTACCGGCATCACA
>DAOUUR010000583.1 GCA_030668045.1 bacterium | reverse complement strand
TCTGGCGTGAAGTCATCGACATAAGTGTACTTGCCGGGATAGATGCCGTCGGTGTTCAGATTGTCCTGAGGGCAAAAGATCAGGTTGCCTTTCACTTCGGTTGGGAAACCATCAATGATGGTGGCTATACTGTCGGTTGTTCCTGTCGGTTTTGTATTAACATTGATTGATGCGACTACAGGCAGCGTTTCTATGTCATCCGGCATATCGATATATCCTGCTATGGCCGAGGCGGCCACAACTTCGGGGGAGGCGAGGTATGCTTCGGCCGATTTTGAACCCATCCGTCCCTTAAAATTGCGATTCGTTGCCGAGATGCCAACTTCGTTATCTTCAAGCAAGCCGGTGCCCAGTCCGATACATGGTCCACATCCGGGAGGCAGCACAATCGCACCGGCATCGACAAGCTTCTGCCAGTCACCCCGGCGTTCACTCTCGGCCTGCACTTCGCTTGACGCTGCCGCCATGTAGAAACCGACACCATCAGCAATTTTCTTGCCTTGAACAACACGTGCCGCTGCGGCCAAATCATCAACCCGACCGTTGACACAGGAGAGCAGGTACGCTTTATGAATCGCAACTTTCTTCCGGCGCATTGCCGCCACCGACGTCATCACTTTTACATGACCCGGACCAGAGACGTGCGGGCTGACCGTGCTCAGGTCGAGTGTTAGCTCTTTGGCGTAGAAGGCATCGTCATCGGCACGAAGCATGTTCTCTTTCAATAAAGACAGGCGTTGCTTGTTCATGCGAGGGTGGGTGCCGTTGTTGTCGGTATCGGATGGCACCGATTCGAGGCCGCGTTCTTCGATAAACGCAATGCGTTGCTCCAGCCAGGTAAGCGTTACTTCATCGACCGGGAACAGACCGACCAGCGCCCCCCACTCGGTCGTCATGTTGGCGATTGCGAGTCGATCACCAACCGAGAGACCGGCTATGCCGCTACCGGAAAATTCGATGGCATGGTTGAGTACTTCATCATTATTGAAATGTCCACAGAGCGTGATGATAACATCTTTACCGGTAACACCGGGACGAAGCTTGTCGGTGAACACGACCTTTGCCACCGGCGGAACCTGCCACCAGGTTCGTCCGGTTGCCCAGATCGCCGCGGCATCGGTGCGAACAATAGGGGTCCCGAGACATCCCAGGCCACCATACATATTGGAATGACTATCCGAAGCAACCATCATTGTCTGGGGCCAGGCGTAACCTTCCTCGCACATTATCTGGTGCCCGATTCCTCGTCCCGCCGGATAGAAATCCACACCCATTTCAGCGGCAAACGCTTCAATCTTGGTGTACTTGGCCCGATTGGCAACACCGGTATCCTGTACGTTGTGATCCAACGCATAGACTGGTTGGCGCCGGTCCGCTATTTTGGTAGCGCCGATAGACTCGAACTTCGGGATCACAGCACCGGTGTTGTCATGCGTCATGATGTGGGCGGGACGGATTGAGATATAATCGCCCACGCGGACGATGCGACCTTCGTTCAAATCAACGGCGAACTGTTGCGCGATCTTTTCAATCAGGTTCTGTTTCATATGACATACCACCTATTTTGACTAGTTTGGGGCCAATAAAATACAAAACAGTCAGTTTCTCCACTCTTTTCATCTGTGTCGCGACGTTTGTGTGCGAATTAGAAAACGCCAGCCAAATCCATCAAAAGAGAGCGCTTATGTCATCTTAATGTCATTTTTTATTTGACCAAGACTTATGATAATGATTATTAGGTTAGTTAGCATTAACTAGCCAAGAGAATTATGGTAGTAAGAACGAATCGGAAACAACAAATTATAGAGAAAGCATCCGAGTTATTTGGCCGC
>DAOUUR010000281.1 GCA_030668045.1 bacterium | reverse complement strand
GGCATCAATGAATTGGGTTGGCTGTGAACAAAGAATAAGGTCTCGTTGGCATGAGCGGCCGATGCCAAATAGATGCACGCCATTATGATCGCAACAATAATTCCTTTGGCCGCTCTACCGGCCGGAGATGAAACGAAGTAAGTAATCACACTTGTTCTCCTCTTTTTCAGAGTGCAACGGGTTAGTACTTCTTGCTCTCTTGCTACGGAGCGTATTGGCATACTCTCTCCACATAATTGAACGGAGGATCATAGGTGTTGAGTCTGTTGAAGCGCCAAACGTTGTCCAGGGCGAACCACTGACAATATTCTCCGTTACCCGGGGGGGGCCACTGGCTGAGTTGTATTTCTTCAGACCAACGGCATCCTCAATAGAAGGCGCTGCGTAGTCACTGAAGAGAACATGATGTACCATTTCATCCGGCACCACTGCGCACACCGAACAGTAATTGTAGGCCAGTTGACGTTGGCCTGCCATATAATTATCAGCCAAGCTCTGTTTGCCAACCAGCACGCCTTTGCCGACCATGTGTATTCTCCTTCAATTCAATATACATCATCGCCGCTTACACAAAAATACTTACAGACCCAAAGTTGCGACCGAATAATCTATGCTATTTTCAACTACTTCAATTCTAAATGGCAGCAACCAACCAGAAAGATCAAAAACATCAACCAGTTAACGAATAAAGCTGCGTAAATAATATGGATGCACCTTTTTACACACAACTCTTGACATTACCCCCGCTCTGGATATGAGTCACATAATCATTGACAAAGTTGTTAATACTCAGCATATTAGAGTCAGACGGTTAGGCATTATCTTACATTGTACCCACAAAACCGTCCAATATGTCGATATAAGGAGAGACCACTTCGTGAAGTGGATAATTACTGATATCAAGCGCTGTCGCCAATGCTCGGCGGCTCACTCTATTCCCATAATGGAGGATTAATCAAATGACCATGAAAAACCTGTTGGTTGTAATGCTAACAACGGCACTCGTCATCACGTTTGGCGCCACGACTCCGCTGGCACTGACAATCGTTGCCGGTACCGATACGTGGACGACCCCCGCAGATGGTGGCAGCAGTCTCGACATGAGCGACGATCCGATCCCGGCTGGCTTCTTCGGACCGGGTTCCGATCCTTTTGAGGGACAGATTTCAGTTGAAGGGTTTCCGCTTGAGACGACGCCGTCCGACGCACTAGGCGACGCCGATATGATTATCGAGCGAACCGCCTCTCTCAATTTCCCGGACATTGGAGATGTAGCTACCGTCCCGATTGAATTGGTAGCCCTCTCGCTTCGAAGCACCGAACCGATCACTGTCACCTTTGACGATGGCGTGAGCACTGAAGAGTACAACGTTCATGTGTTCCTATCCAGCTTTTATTCTCAGGACCAGGGTTCAATGGAGGTAACTCAGATATGTAATTCCGGTGGAACCTTTACTGCTGAATTCTCGGTCAAACCGAGATTAGTGTTCATACAGGTCGATCCGCCCTATGACCAGCTTGTATGGGACGACGGGGGAGTTTTGCCGGTTCATACAAGCCTCCCCGGTGACTGGACGACCGAAACGCCGCTGTGGATATCGCCCAACCAGTCTAACGGTTCTGTCACGGTCGATCACGATGGCGACGACGGTGATATATCGAGTACCCCCAAAGTAAATGTTGCCATGGGTAGCAACAATTTCTTTGCCGGCATATGTATGGAGCCGTGCGAACCACTACCGTCAGAAGAGATTTGCGCTGGAATGTGCATTGCCAGTTTCGAGGGATATCAGGATAACAATGATCTGCAATGTCTTCCTTCTGTTACAACATCTTCGCTGCATGGTGCCACCTGCCTTGAAGATCAAAGCTGTATGCTCACTACAGAAGACTGTGCTTCCCTGCTTGGGGCGACCTATCAAGGCAACGGAACATCGTGCTTCACCACCGACTGTACGGCCAGCCCCATGCATCCCGGAGTAGAGATATTTCAGGTTGACTATATGTTTATCGCGGTCGACGGCCCCGACTCAAGAACCGGTCGGATGGAAATCAATATGGACCTGTTCATGGCAGCGGAGAGCCCCGCTCTGGAGGGATACCTAAACGTACAGACCGATATCGGCTGGGTGGTCCAGAACCTCTGGTTGGACCTTACCGATGGCATTCCGTTTATAAGCACATACTTCCAGATCGGCACAACCGCCGGTGACGATATTTCAACTCTCTCGGCGTATGTCAGTCTATCTTCGACCCCGATACTGACTGCCACCGATGGCGCTCGTGCTCCCTACCTGGTTCTGCCCTGGACATGGAATGCCGAGGGCGCCGGTGATCTCAGTACAATCATAATCCCCGATCCCCCACCCGTGGATTTTTACATCTTCAATCCGGCCGGCGAGCACTCAGTGCTGAGCCAGCCGAACACCTCCAATGTTCAGACGGCGACCAACCAGTGTTTCCCGATGTCAATTGCAAACAGTCTGCAGTACCTTGAGGATCGTTTCGGACTACCCGTACCGCACGACCATAAGAAGGGTCTGAAAGGAGACAATTCGCTGGTTGGGCAACTGGATCAGGAATCAAACCGTAACGCTCCAAGCCGCACCAGCGGTAGTGGTGTCTGGTTCCAGCCGATGGTCAACGGCAAATTCAAGTACCTTAAGGACAACAACCTTGACGGCAAGATCGTGCATCGTCACCAGGGAGCCGGATATGGTGGGGCTGGTAATGAAATCCCACCCGGCGATTATTCATCCAACGGCATAACATCCAAAGATGAATCGGTCGGTGGTAAAGTTACTTACGATTGGATTTGTGACCAAATTGCCAAAGGCGAGGATGTTGAGATCGTCTTTACATACGACAATGCCTCAGGGAATCCTACCGGTGGACATGCTGTCCGTGTGTTCGAGTGCGGTAAAACTTTTGGTGTTCCGTGGATCGGCTACGTGCACGACGGCAATCAGACCGGACAGGGCGATACCGGCGATACGCTGGGTCTGGAAACACCCCGGGAGTTTGTGTTTGACTCCGATGGTGACGGCCACCCCAATATCGGTTCGTCCAATCGCGAAATTCGGTTCGCCTTCTCGGAATCAGCCGACAACGACCGTGACGGCGTCACCGATGGTCTCGATAATTCTCCTCATCACTACAACCCCGGCCAGGAGGACGGTAACAGCAACGACATAGGAGATGTCGAAGAGGGCGCTCTCGAGAGTGATTTCATCGGACCAATTAGTTTGGTTTCTGGTGAAAGTGCCGCTTTTGGCCCCTTCCCGAACCCGCTGCCTCTGTTTCCTGAACATAAGGATTTGTGGTTCGAGGGAATTGTCTCGACCAGTGAAGCGATGGGCTGTGTACTGGCGATTAGCTTTGACTATGTAATTTATCCCGACGAGCCGGTGCTGCTTCCTGTCAACAGCATAATCCTTATACCACCGGGTGTAACCTGGGAGATTTTTTCTGCCATTCAGTTTGAATTCTGTCCCGATGAAGTCAGTGTCCATTTCGAGGTATATGAGGGCGTAGCCTACGACATAATTGGCGAGCTCAATCATATCTGCTACCCGGTTGATTTCTTGTCCTGCTGTATAGACATCCGTGGTAATGCTAATGCTGACGAGAGCGAAGACATCAATATCTCTTATGTAACCTATTTGGTTGACTATCTGTTTGGTATTCCGCTTGGACCGGCGCCGGACTGTCTGGAAGAGGGTAATGCCAACGGTGATAACAGCGAAGACATCAACATCTCCGATATCACCTATCTTGTCAACTATCTCTTCGGCATCCCCTTGGGACCTGCCCCACCGCCGTGCCCTTAGAATTGATGTCAAGACTGTAGAGAACAAACTAACCCCCCACTCTCGTTATTGCGAGGGTGGGGGTTCTTGTCTATAACTGTCGGTAATGCCCAGAGTACCTTGACAAGAAATACAAAAACATGTATATTACACTCAAGGTTCTAACCATACTACCGAGGACCGGACTATGGGCAACAAACGCAGAATCATAATTCCACTGGCCATCGCGGCTATTCTCTGCCTCATTCTGGCCGCCAACTCTCCGGCCGCCGACCTCATCTTCCGGGACGATTTCGTC
>DAOUUR010000519.1 GCA_030668045.1 bacterium | reverse complement strand
GCGGAAATCGCCCGCTGCCTGGGCCGGCATCGAAGCACCATTGGCCGTGAATGCAAACGCAATCGCAGCTACCAGGGGCCATACAATCCCAGCACCGCCCAGGCCCTGGCCAATAGTCGAAGACGATTTCCTGTTCGGCCAGTCGAAACGACCAGTCCATGAATCGTAACTACTACAATGTTGTCGCTTGTATGCTCATTCTGCACGATCACCGATCACGTGTTCCTAGCTCGACGATCTCCACATCCACACGAGCTGACTCCAAGGTCTTTGTCGCAGCGGCAGATACACCGCCAGATGTGAGCAGCACAGTCGGAACCAATGGCTTGGACGCCCGGAATGCACTCACACCGTCAATCAACGCCTGGGTGTTGGTTAGGTAATCGTACGAGCATACGAATACATGCGTTCCATTGTTGAACACAGCCAACGGTAACCCGACAAACTCCAGACGCACAATTGGTTTTGTTAGTCGCAAATCAGCGAGCATTTTCCCTTCCTGGATGACGCTCAGGGCTTCGGCCTCTGAGTAGGCATGGGCTGCAGCCTCGATAAGGGCTGCCCGACCCGAAATACCGTTCAGGGCTCTGAACTGGCCCATAAGCTGCAAACGTTGCATTGTAGTGAACGCTGCAGACTTGCGGAACCGGGATCGGAGGGACTTCTCGACACCCGCAGCTTCAAGCTCTTTGTCGATCTGCTTATTGATTTCACTTGGCGGATTGTTGGCGATGGCCTCTTTCATCTCGGCGGTTGTAGGAAGCAAACCCAGCCCGGGAACAAAAACCATGGCGGTCTTCGTAAGAAGGCTCCCAGCGCCATGTTTAAGCGACATGTCATCCAACAGCTTCTTCAGTATTGGATTGGTTGTCTCGGGGTCGCAATCGAGATCTACCGCCAGCTTCCGGCGTTCGAGAGAACCGGCTCGTCGGTCCGATGGATCAAGATACTGATTGACCATAAGGCCGAAACCTTTGGGGGCACGTCCGAGCGTTTCGAGTGGCTGGGTTATGAAAAGATTCAGTCCTTTCCCCGTGTCCTCCAATGGAGCCAGGATACCATTGACCTCATGTGGATCTTTGGCCAGGACTTTTGCCGCCTCGATCGATTTCAACTCGCGCAGACGCAAGCCGAGCATGTCCCGGCCCCTGGCGGTGAACTCGCCGAAATCCGATTTGACCGTGAAAACGTATTTGTATTCCTCCACTTTAACACGGCCAGTAATCCGGTAGCTGGGTCCTTGAAGAATCTCTTTCAGAAGTACTTGATCGGCGCGAAATACCGCCGATACCTCGCCCTGAGACCGCCCAGCCGGGGCCTTTGGCTTCGCCGCTCCGTAACAAACACCTGTCATCATAATCAAAACAAACATTTTTACATTTCTCTTTCGCATTATCTTACTCCTTTTAAAACAATTGTTTTGCCATACCTACCTTCTACTATTCACGTACCAACCAGCAGCCTTCAGGTGAACGGGCTGCCAGTACTTCTATCTTCTCTCTCGCATGATCTTACTACTTTCCAAAAGATTGTTTCACCATGTCTACCTTCTGCTATTTACGTGCCAACCAGCGGCCTTCAAGTGAAGGGGCTAGTAGTCCTTCTATTTCTCCAGACATTCAACAGACAGCACCACAAGGTGCAAATCATTGCGCGTACACGGTACTCCAAATAAAGCTGCTTGGTCTCTCAACCGGCCGGAATTGTGAGAATTGGTGCCTGAGAGGGACCGCTGGTTTCGGCCAGGCTAAAAAGAACCAGCAGAAAAGTGAGCCTGGACTTGGAGCGGGGATCGCGGTCATCAATCCAGAACCAGTTATTTCGATACAGGACCGACAGATAGGCATCATCAGGCTTTTCCGAACTGCTGTGTATCTGAATCATCGGCAATATTTCTAGTTCTCTTTCTATAGTCGCCGACAGTACCGGTAGGACTCGACCCTCGTCCAGGTCCTTTTGAGGTACCTCAATATAGGTTCCCATTTCCAGCAGTATTTCCATGAGTGAACGGCTGAGAATTGCTAGTTCATTAGAGGATTGTGGCAGGCGGCCGTAGACTAATTTGAAATCATTGGATTCACTATTAAGATTAAGCAGTTTTTTCAGTTTTACCACTTCCTGCTGAATATCTTCATCTTCGGGTTCGAAGAACATAATGGTATGAACGTCCTTGTCTTCCCTCTCGATGCGGACCCCAACTCCACCCT
>DAOUUR010000116.1 GCA_030668045.1 bacterium | reverse complement strand
TATCAAGGTGGCGATTGGCGGGATGAGCAGGATTGATGGCGACATTATTGAATGTGGCGCGGGGGAGAGCCTGACCGACCTGGTCAGTTTTGCCACTGCTCAGTCTCTGAGCGGACTTGAGTTTGCCGCCGGTATACCCGGTTCAGTGGGCGGTGCTGTTTGTGGCAACGCCGGTGCTTATGGGAGTGAGATCGGATCGATCATCTCAAGAGTTGTTCTGTACGATTCTAAAGGTGAGATCAAGACGGTCGATTCATCGTATTGCCAATTCAACTACAGGCACTCATGCATGAAAGAAACCAGCGAGACTGTCTTGCGTGTTCAATTGGAACTAAAGTCCGGCTCCCGAGAATCTATCGACAGCAAAGTGCAAGAAATCCTGGCCGAACGCAGTGGCAAGCATCCAGTCGACCAACCATCGGCCGGTTCCTTTTTCAAGAACATTCCGGACCAATCAGAAGAGCATGGCAAGTTACCAGCCGGACGACTGCTTGAAAAGGTCGGTGCCAAGGGGATGACTGTCGGAGGCGCCAAAGTTTTTGAGAAGCACGCCAATATTATCATCAACGCCGGAGGAGCGACTTCAAAGAATATCAGCGATCTGGCCGATATACTAAAAGAGAAGGTGTCGAGTCAATTCGGCATCAAACTGGAAGAAGAAATCGTCAGAATTGGCAAGTTCTAATTGCCCGGAGGTCTCTATCGAATAGATTTGTAAAGAATTAAGAGTGGTTCTCCTAAGAATTGAGCCTTGAAGACTGTAACTTACAAAATCACTTTCGCTATCACGCTTGTCCTGACGTTGATTGGGATGAGTGCGGATATCTGTGTCGCTGAGGTTGGTTATAACGCCAGGTTGGAAAACCCGCCCTCATTTGTTTCACCATACTTTGCGCCCCCCACCCGTTTTTCCATAAGTCTGCCCTCAAGCAGTTACGCTCCTTTGTCCCGTGGTTGGGAACATTCTCCAACGGTAGTCAATTCAAGTTCGGACTCGCTGTCCCTTCGTTTCAATACTGTTTACTATGGGCGTGGGACTGCGGCAAAGAAATTGATCCCGGTATCGGTTGATGCCGTGCCGTACAGTAAGAAGCAGCGGGAGCGATTGCTGCTATCGAAGATGAAGGCCTCGTCGGCTCAGAGGCTGAACGCACCGGAGCGGGGGCGGGGACGCCGGGGGCTTGGAATCACCGTGCCTTTACCGAAACGACTCGACAATATTTTCGGAGAGGGTGGCGCTGGTCTGAGAGTGTCAGGATTCCGCCGGATCACTCTTTCGGGGCGATCACAGTGGACCGATGCTGCCGACAACGACCTTTATCGGCAAAACAAGTTTCCTTCGCTGGCCATGGAGCAGGTATCGAAGTTTGATATCGGTGGTACGATTGGCTCCAAGATCACGGTGAAAGTTGCCCAGGATAATCAAACTGATATTCCGCTGGCCAACCGCTTGCAGATACGATACAAAGGCGACGAGGACGATATCCTCAAGACGATTGAGGCCGGCAACACCACTCTCAGTCTTCCCAATACAAAATTCGTCGGTTATTCCTCCAGTATCCGTGGTCTCTTTGGTATCAAAGTCGCTGCCCAACTCGGTGGGCTGAAATTCACCGCGATTGCATCGCAGGAGAAAGGATCAACAGAGAAAGCCACTTTCTCCGCCAGTGGTGAAGAGGAAGCAACTTTCATCCGTGACTACGATTACGTCCAGGGGCGCATTTTTGATCTTGGCATTCCCAGTGACACTCTTGGCGATACAACTCGTGCCCTTCGGCCCAATGACCGAATCGTTAGACTGCTGATCTATGAATCGGAGAACAACGCCGGAGTCGTCCTGGAGGCACGTGATGCCAACCTGTACGTGAATCCGACTTATACGAGCCTATATTCCGCCGAGAAAGTGGAGAACAACAAGGTAATGAAGCTGGACGAGACAACTCAGTTCACTTTTCAGCAGGATGCAAGTAAGAACCTCCACTATGTCGTCTTTGCTTCATCAAGAACGTCCAACAAGGACCTTGGTTACTACATGGAGATTGAACGAGACGGCCAGATAATTAAGTACGGCGACATTACCTCAGACACACTCAATCTCACCCTGCTCTATCGCGCCGACGCCAGTCCCAACCAGCAGACATGGGACCTGATGTGGCGTAATTGCTACAAGGTACCTCGTGGTGTCGATGTTGAGGATGTCGGCCTGAAGGTTTTCAAAGGTCTCAACGGTACCGAACGGCGCACCACCAACCTGGACTCCCAGCAGCCGGATGGCGGTATTTACTTAGAGATACTCGGTCTCGACCAGTACAAGAATGGTTCGCTAAACGATAAGCTACCCGATGGTCTGGTTGATGATCGCGACGACATCTTCCGGAAAGAATGGGGATTAGTCATTTTTCCGCACCGGCGCCCCTTTGCCTCCGATACAACATTCACCGACAAAGGTAATGTCAGCACCGCGCCTTTAGCCGAGCAGGTGCCAAGCATCTATGACTATGTTTCCATAACTGAGAAGAGCGATAATAGTCAGTACTATCTGATGTTATCGACGAGAACCCGCAGCTCGATTATTCGACTCAAAAAAGCCAATATCATCGAAGGGTCTGAGAAGGTGATGCTGAACGGCCATCAGTTGATCAGGGATCAAGACTACACCATTCAGTATGACTTCGGGCAGATAACCCTGCTCACCTCTGGGGCCAACGATCCCAATGCCGATATCAGCGTTGACTATGAATTTGCTCCGTTTTTCGCCGTCCAGAAGAAAACTCTGTTGGGTGTTCGCGCTGAATACGAGTGGAGTGAGAATTTCCAATTTGGTACTACGGTTCTCTACAAGTCAGACAAGGCTCAGGAAAGGAAACCGCGCGTAGGGCAGGAGACGGCCGAGATGATGGTGCTCGACTTCGATGCATCCCTGGCGCTGAAGCCTCGAATCTTGACTACTCTGGCCAATGCGTTGCCGTTTGTGACAACTGATCGACCATCCAATTTGAAAATATCTGGAGAAATCGCTCAATCACGCCCCAACCCAAATGTCGATGGCGTGGCTTATGTTGATGATTTTGAGTCGGCCATCGAGGACCTGTCATTGTCGACATCTCGAGTAACATGGCAGAAATCTTCCCGACCTCTCCATGCTGATCTGTCGCTTCAGCGAGGTCGAACACTCTGGCACGCTCCCCGTGATGTGGTACAGGTTAGTGACGTGTATGATCGTCAGACAGCTCAGGGCGAAGGATCACTTCGGACTATGCGAATGGTTTTCAGGCCGAATGTCAAAGATACGGTTCTCTCAGAAGACAGCCTGTCAATTGTCACAATAGACGATCTCGTGCGTCCCACTTGGGCGGGGATCATGCGCTACTTTGGATCACGGGTGGATGCCAAACGCGCTCAACTTTTTGAGATGCGCGCTCGCACCTCCGAAAACTTCCAGGGAAGGCTGCACTTCGATTTCGGAAGAATAAGCGAAGACGCCAATGGCAACGGTATCCCCGATTCTGAGGATGAGTATCCCGAAGATGGAGCGGCCAGTACCGAGGAGGATGTTGGCATCTTTGACGGCGTTCCGGATCACATGGAGCCGCTGTACGATGATGCGACCAATACTGACCCCAATGGCGACAACTGGTATTTCCTCGGCGCAGGCGACTGCCCTTTCCCGGAAAACGAGTGTAATCAGTTCGAGAATGAGCAACGCTGGAATAACAATGACTCGCTTTACTATGAGTGGCTCAACGGCACAGAAGGAAACCGCGTTGATGTTTCCGTGCTTGGTCTGCCCGATGAAGAAGCTCTGTCCTCGGGCGGCTCGGAGCTAAATGATGCCTATTTTTCGTTCTACATTGACTTTAACGATCCAACCGATCCGTTCTATTGTGACTCACTCGCCGTCGAAGGGACGGAGAAAGATTCTAAACTTGGCGATCGAATCGAAGGTCCGTGGCGGACATACAGGATACCTATCAGGGATTCATCAATTGCCTCCACATTCATCTCCAATGAGGACCTCAATCCGGAATGGTCCCAGATCAAACACGTGCGGGTGTGGTGGGAGTCGTCTTCGGGGCAAACGGTTACCGACACTCTGGAAGTTGCCAATTGGTACTTTGTTCAATCCAACTGGCAGGACTCGGTTATTTATAGCCCACTGTCGAATCAGTCAGCTGACGATGCCACCTCTCTGGTGGTCGCATCGATAAGCGAGGATGAAAACAGCGATTTCAAATCTACACCAGCTGAACCATACCGTGATCCAACCAGCAATGTCACAGAACCACGGCGAGGTCTCATGCTGGAATACAAGAACCTGCATAAGGGCGACACGTGTATAGCGACCAAGGACTTGATGGTCGTGGACCGATACTCAGGGTACCGACGTATCGAGATGTATGCGTACAGTGATTTGGAGGAGGCCGACGCTGAAAAGGTGAAACTGTTCTTCCGCCTCGGAAGGGACGAAGAGAATTTTTACGAACAGCAGATCATTGTCAAGCCAACGGTCCCTCTGGTCTGGGATGAAGCCAACTACATAAGTATCGATTTTAATGAGATCACGGCGCTCAAAGATGAAATGCTCAAGGCCGATGCCACCGAGATTTCCCGGGATGGCTATCGTGTGAAGGGTAATCCCAATATTAGCGAGGTTCGATATTTTGCTATTGGGTTGATCAACGAAGACACCGACTCTATACCATCGCTTCAGAGCGGTCAGATCTGGCTCGATGAATTGCGGGTAACCGATGTGCGTCGTGATGTTGGTATGGCCGGAAGATTGTCCGTTTCCGGGACGATGGCCGATCTGGCAACATTCAATTTCAACTATCAGTCGCAAGACCCCTATTTTCGAGGGCTGTCAACAGCGACTCGGGGTGGTGGCGACAGTAATCTCGGTAGTGGTAAAACCGCCACCTCCTTCAGCTTTAGTTCTACCATCAGTCTCGACAAATTCTTTTCTCGCTCATGGGGCGTTCGCCTTCCCGTTACGATTGGTCGCACAAGATCGGTTACGACTCCGTTGCTGCGAACCAACTCCGATATTGTGCTGCCGGAAGCTGTGCGAAAGGCTGAGGAATCAATCTCGGAGTCGAGCAATTTCCAAGTATCGGAATCATTCGCCAAGAAAGATGGCAATCTGCTTTTTAGTGTCCTGTTGAACCGTCTGACGACATCTTTTTCCTATAGGCGCAACCTCTCTCGCTCGGTAACTCGGCCATATAATTTTGGCGAGAACTACAACATCAATTCCGGTTTCAATTTTGGAATCAAAAAAACCCCATCATTGCCGGTGTTCTTCTGGACCAAGCCTATTCCAATTTTGAAAAAACTGGCTGGCTCCAAGCTGTCGCTGTATCCATCGAGTTGGCAGACAAAGGCCACTTACACACGCACTTTGACTGTCAGCGATGATGTCAACCATGTCCGGCGGGCATCTTTGGTGCGAAGCTTCTCCGGTAACATGGATGTTACTTACAAAGTATTCCCGAACTTGACCACAACATACAAGTATTCAACTCGACGTGACCTCAGTGAGCCAGGGATGGTCAGGTTTTCCCTTAAGGACTTCAAGCTTGGTCTGGAAACGAACTACAATCAGAGCTTTACGGCCAACTACAACCCCAATCTGCTGACCTTCCTGACCTCCACTTTGGTCTATAGTGCCAGCTACCGGGATGATTTCAATCGTTCCTCCCAAACGCGCCAGTCTACGCTGTCAACCAACTCGGGCGTCAGCGGGGTTTTTAATCACACTATATTGCTGGGAAAAGGTGGCTCTCAGAAACGGGGTCAAAGCAAGTCCCGCAGACCATATGAGGGGCGGCACCGCGATCAGCAAAAGAGGGGTAATGCAGTAGATTCACTGGAAACTAAGAAAGAGGAAAATAAAGGTGACGGCACACCATTTTATGCCTACCCGACCAAACTCCTCAGGCTATTGACCGGGTGGATTCGTCCGGTAAGCTATCGATACAATCAGACATTCACTAAGGCTGTTCCCGGCATTGGTGAGCGACCGTCGTGGAAGTATCGATTTGGTCTGACCACAGACCCGGAAGTAGAAATTGTCGACGAGACCCGTTTCCCGAATGCGTCAGAAGGCTTTTCCTATGACTTGTCCTCTGGTTTCAAGCTCCTTGGTGGTATCGATACTAAGGTGAAATTCAAGCAGACGATCAGGAGATCTCTCATTTCACAAGGGGCGCGCCACGAGGACATTTCTACCTCCTGGCCTGATCTGACAATCCGCATTCAGAAATTCAAGCAATTCCCCCTGTTTAAGGGCGTCCTCAACAAATTTATCGATGTCTTTGCGCCTCGTACCGGCTATAGTCGGCAGACAAAAGAAGCGCGTAATAGAGACGATGACTTCACGACCAGCAAATCGGTGGCGGTTAATCATAATCCTCTGCTGTCGATCAATTTCAAGGTGATGCGGGCGCTGTCATTATCTGCCTCATACACGATGAGCAAGAACCGGGATGAAACGTACAATCCCACCACCGGTGTCATGGAGTCGATCAAGAAGAGTCAACGCAGGGGTATTGCGCTTGCGACCAAGTATTCATTCTCCGCGCCGGGAGGAATTTCAATTCCGCTGTTTGGTAAGCTGAAATTTAAATCTACCATGAATATCGAATTGAATTTGAAACTGAATTCAACTCTCTCCGAGGTTGCCAAAACTGGTGGTGCCTTTGCGACATCCTCCGACAAATCAGAGCTCTCAATCATTCCGGTCGTCACCTACATGTTCAGCCAACAGATAAAGGGCGGTCTCTCCGCTCGCTGGCAGGACACCAGTGATAACAAGATGGGACGCAAGAGCCACGTTCGAGAGTTGCGCATTTGGGCCGAACTGCGCTTCTAACCACACCGGATGATCTGTTAGATTAACTTGACATCAACTCCCGGTTCGGTGAAATTAGTCTAATGGAAAACTATCAAAAATTATGTTCCCTGGTGATGTTCGCGATTGTCTGCTTCAGTTCGTGCGGGCCAACACCTACCGAAACACCACCATTTGACGCCGATCGGGCCTTTGGTTATCTGAAGGCACAAGTCGATTTCGGTCCGCGGGTGCCGGATACCGAAGCCTCAGCCGTAGCCCGCGATTACTATTATGGGCACTTCAGTAATCTTGGATTGGAAGTTGATTCTCAGGTGTTTGACTTCTTCGATCCATACTCTTCCACGGACATGATCCTCGTGAATGTTATCGCTCACTATGTTGACC
>DAOUUR010000288.1 GCA_030668045.1 bacterium | reverse complement strand
GCAAGGGAACGTTTACAATTAACAGCCGTGAGGCCAAGAAGTATCTCACCCGCGAAACCCTGATCCAGCACACGCAACAGCCGCTGGAAGCTACCGAGATGCTCGGTAAGGTTGATATCGTCGCCCGAACCAATGGCGGCGGTCTTTCAGGACAGTCCGGTGCGGTGCGTCTGGCTATCAGTCGGGCGCTGGTTAAGATGGATGCCGAGCTGCACAAAACTTTGCGGCAGGGTGGATATCTGACTCGTGATGCGCGTGAGGTCGAACGTAAGAAATACGGTCGTCCGAAAGCCCGGAAACGTTTCCAGTACTCAAAGCGTTAAACAACTATCCCCGAGATGGGGAAATAGACAATCCCGGTCGATCCGACCAGCGGTCCCAGTTTCATGGGTGATGGTTGGGGATGACGCCGGGGTAACGAATAACCGATTAACAAGGTTAGCTTATGCAAGAAACAAAAGTACGTGAGCTTCTCGAGGCCGGAGTGCATTTTGGCCATCAGACGCGTCGGTGGAACCCTAAGATGAAGCCGTTCATCTTCACCGCTCGCAACGGTATCTACATTATCGATCTTCACAAGACAGTCACGGCGCTCTCAAAAGCGTGTGAAAAGGTGAGAGAAGTTATCGGGCGGGGAAAAGGTATCCTGCTGGTAGGAACAAAAAAACAGGCTAAGACGGTGATAGCTGAAGAGGCGGCCCGCGCCGGTTGTTTCTATGTTACTGAGCGTTGGCTTGGCGGTATGCTTACCAACTTCAATACGATCAGACAGTCGATCAAGAAGCTCAAAGACATTGAGCGGATGCGTGAAGATGGCGAGCTTGGCAAGTTTACCAAAAAAGAACGCTCTCGTATTGAGAATAATGCGGCCAAGCTTGAAAAAGTTCTTGGCGGTATCAAAGAGATGTCGGTCCTGCCCGGTCTGATGATCGTGGTTGACGCCCAGAAAGAAAAGATCGCCGTGGCCGAGGCCGCCAAGCTCGGTATTCCAATTATCGCTATTATCGATACCAACGCCGACCCCGACCCGATTGATTTCCCAATCGCCGGTAATGATGACGCTATCAAGTCAATCAGAGTGCTGATGAAAGATCTCTTTGATGCCGCTGTCGAAGCAAGGCATGGAGTTACACAGCGGATGATTGAATCGGCCGTCGAGGAAGACCGGAAGATCGAGGTCTCGACATATACCACCCAGAGCGATGAGGACAAGCCGTCCGAGGCGCCAGGTAAGCAGACTTGAGAGGGTACGTTGCATGCAGATAACAGCTAAGATGGTCAAGGAGCTTCGTGAAAAATCCGGAGCCGGCATGATGGATTGCAAGAAAGCCCTCCAGGAAGTGGATGGTGATTTTGAAAAAGCCAGCGATTACCTGCGTAAGAAAGGTATTGCCAAAGCTGCTTCACGGGCCGGACGTACTACCGGCCAGGGTGTCATCGCTACTTACGTTCACGCTGGTGACAAACTGGGCGTGATGCTTGAGGTTGATTGCGAAACCGATTTCGTAGCAAGAACTGATAATTTCAAGGCATTCGGCAAAGACGTTGCCATGCACATTGCCGCCTCCGCGCCACTTTGTCTTGATCGAGAAAGTCTTGACACGGCACTCCTTGAGAAAGAACGCGAAATTTATCGTGCTCAGATGCTCAAGGAAGGTAAACCGGAGAAGATTATCGACAAGATCGTTGAGGGTAAGCTCGACAAGTACTACTCCGAGGTCGTTTTGTTAGAGCAACCGTTTGTGAAAGACAACGACAAAACAGTTGGCGATTTGCTCAAGGAACTGATAGCTTCTCTCGGTGAGAACATTATGATAAAGCGGTTCGCACGTTTCCGCATTGGTGAATAGAATGGAACCCGGCCAATCTGGTCCCATCTATAAACGAGTGCTTCTCAAGATTTCCGGGGAGGCGCTTGTTGGCAAACAAGGATTCGGTATCGATCCGGAAACGGTCGGTGCTATCTGCACACAAATCAAAGATATTCATCTGCTCGGGGTGGAAATCGCCGTAGTCGTTGGGGGCGGTAACATCTTTCGCGGCCTCAATGCCTCCCAGCGGGGAGTGGACCGCGTAACCGGTGACAATATGGGGATGCTCGCTACGATCATCAACGCGCTTTCGATGATGGATACTCTGGAACGGATGGGCTGTTTTACACGTGTGATGTCGGCGATCAATGTTGAGGCCTTTGCCGAGCCGTACATTCGTCGTCGCGCCGTACGACACATGGAAAAAGGCCGGCTTGTTATTCTGGCTGGCGGAACAGGCAATCCGTACTTTTCAACTGATACCGCAGCTTCGTTGAGGGCGATGGAGGTTGGAGCCGAATTGTTAGTTAAGGCGACCAATGTTGATGGTGTCTACTCGGCTGACCCAAAGAAGGACCAGTCGGCCAAGCTCTATTCCAAGTTGAGCTACGAAGATGTCCTCAGCAAAGAACTTCGGGTGATGGACCTGACGGCGATAACGCTTCTGAAAGAAAATCGGATTCCAGTCAAGGTCGTCAATATCCATTCTTCGGATAACCTGAAGAAGGCAGTAACGGGAGAAAGTGTGGGAACGCTGATTTCTTGAAAACAGATCAAGTGTGGGAGTCTAATTATGTTGGATGCATTGTACAAAGAAGTTCGGGAACACATGCACAAGACGGTCGAGGCGGTTACGCGGGAGTTTGTTGCGGTTCGAACCGGTAAGGCCTCAGTGGGTTTGCTCGATACCGTTAAGGTGGAAGCCTATGGTTCCGTGATGCCGCTGAACCAGGTGGCCAACACCACCGCTCCGGAACCACGGTTGCTGGTGGTGCAGGCTTTCGACAAGTCAACGGTCGGCGATATCGTCAAGGCAATTCAGGCAGCCGATCTCGGTTTCAACCCTCAGCCTGACGGCCAGACTATCAGGATTCCGATCCCCAATCTGACCGAAGAAAGACGGCAGGAATTGGTCAAACATTGCAAGAATGTGGCCGAGGATGGTCGCGTGGCGCTACGGAATATCCGTCGCGAAGCGAACGAGCGGATCAAAAAGGCTCAGAAAGACAAGCAGGTTTCCGAAGATCAGGAAGCTGATGGCCACGATGAGGTGCAGAAGATCACCGACGAGACTATCAAGGAGATCGACGCGCTGTTGGCCAAGAAAGAAATAGATGTGATGGAAGTCTGACCCGGTAAGCTGTATCTCTTCATATTCTTTCTAGAGAGGTCATGGTGGGCAAACTCGTATTTATCATTTTGGTCTTTCTCATAGTTGGATGTTTTTGCGTCCATGCTGCTGGAGAGGTACAGGCCAACCCGAGGGGGACTCATCGGCCTATTGGCCATTCGATCTGGGACCTGCCTTTGATCCCGGAACAAGACATGGACATAGGATTCTGGACTCTTGCAATCGCCAAAGAATGCGATAGCAGTGTGAACATCGATAAGTACTTGTACATGCTTGACACGATGGCAGCGCGGATCCAGTACATGGTCGGCCCGCGTGAAGGGGATATGATTCGCTTTGTGATGGCCAAAACGTACCAATTCGATGCCGGCGAGTGGAACAACGACAATACTTTCTCATATGACCTGGATGATCCTCTCGGCGAACAACCGGGGGCCACGCTCCTGACCACTTATCTTAATACACGCAAAGGCAACTGTGTGAGTATGCCGACCCTCTTTCTTGCCCTGATGGAAAGAGTTGACCGCGAGGTGCCTTTCCATGCAGTATTGGCTCCGCTTCATCTGTTTTGCAGATTACATGACCGGCAGGGCGGAAAGGTGTGGAATGTGGAGCCAACCAACGGCGGCAATAATTTTCGCGACGAGTGGGCTATTGAGCAATTTGGATTATCACCGGTGGCGATTGACAGGGGGACGTATATGCGGGACTTAACGAAGAAGGAGCTAATTGCTGAATTGTTGGGGGAGGTGATCTCCAAATATCGTTACGCCGGTGAGTATGAAGAGGCCTTGCGCTACACGGAGTTGGCACTTGAATTGAATCCTCGGTCGCTGACCAGTCTGGTGCAAAAGGGAGCGCTTCTTGGCT
>DAOUUR010000039.1 GCA_030668045.1 bacterium | reverse complement strand
TCAATGCGGGAGGCTTATTCAGCAGCTTGGTCTTAAGCAGTCCGACCCATCAATGTCGGCCCGGGCCGAACGATACTACGATAGGGCGGAGGCGGCCAATCATACTCGTGCGGAGTATGTTGACGATCTCCGGCGGGATGTAATTGCGCAGAATGGGAAGCGATAGGGGGGAGTTGGCGCCACTCAAAAGATTCGACGCAAGAAGCTAAAGATGACTCCGAGCAGGACAGAAAGGCAGTAAGTCAATATCAAGTTTAGGATATATCGAATAGCCTTGTTTGTCACAGATAACCTCTTATCGAGCAAGTACCCTCCGTACCAATAGTAGAAGCCACGCCACTTCCGCTGATACCATAAAAACGCTGTGAAGGCGAATAGATAATTGAATGCAATTAATAGTGTCAGCCAATAGTCCAGAAACCAATTCAAAAGAACCTCCAGCTACTTTTCAGGCTTCTTCGGGCGGCTTTTCTTAGAAGGCACTTTCGGTTTCTCCTCTCGACTCGAGAGAGGATTAATCGGTACGTTCGGTTTGTCCTCGGAAGGACCGTAGCAACGGGTTGATTTCTTGAGAAACCGCTTCTTCACGCAGCCGGAATGGTCGCCATCTTTGATCCAGTTACCGGCCGAATCTTGCAACACCTTGCGGATGTCTTCTTCGATTAGCGACAGTTGTTTCTCCCAGTCGCGCATCTGCGCTACGAAAGCAAGGCAGGGGGCGATGTAGCGCCCGGTTTTATCAAGCTGGTGCTGGAATTCGTACATGACGCTGAGGTAATGACCGGCCTCCTGGCAGGTCTTGATTCCGTGACCCGGTTTGTCGTGATTCTTAGCCAGCCGCACAAGGATTGGCGCCAGTTTGCTCTGCAGGACTGAGTGCGCCCAGTAGGCATGCTTGGTGACTTTCATGAAGAGCTCGTCGGTTTCTTTGGCGGCCCGCTTGAAACTTGCTTTCTCTTTCTTGCCTTTGCGTCCTGATACGGTCTGGGCGGCCAGCGCTCGTTCGCGACGGTAATCAAGGAGGCGTTCGCGGGTGATGCGGTCTTTGTCTTTTGTAATCTTGCCAAGTCCCTTGGGCGCCCCTTTGTCAACGACCAGCCCGAGAAGCGTGTTGCCCACGGTGAACCCGGTGGTAGCGGTTTTTTCAAGCGTATATTTGCCGATTTTAGGTCCGAAGTCGGCTCCGGAGAAGAACGCTTTGAGCACATCGAGAGCACCGACATCTTTGGCCGTTGGGACCGCTGCGCTCGCGCCGACCTGGGCCACCGTGCCAAGAGACATGCCGATAGCTTCGGACATAACGGCAAGAGCGCTGTCGGCCGTCCACATGATTTTCTCGACGGTGGTGAATTTCATCTTAGTGTTTTGGATTTTGTGATCGAATTTCGTGTGGAAATCAGGATTGTCACACTGATTCAGCAAGTCCTTGAAGAAGTATCGATATCGCCGCTCGTCCTTTGGTGCCTCGTGCCATTTCTTTTTGTGAGTTTCACTATTTTTCGATAGCGCTTCGTAGTACTCATCAATCATCTCGTCGAGTTCTTTCTTGCAGGCATCGGTGTCGACCTCGGCGATAGAAACGCGCGCGGTGTGATTGTCAGAGTAATCGACCGAAAAGTCTTCCGGCGCTCCCTCCGGGGTAAGGCCGATCAGTTTCCACATCGGACTGTAAAGCAGCTTGTCAATGGCGTTAGGTTTCGGGACCTTCAGCTTCGTGCCCTTCTTCAGTCCCGTCCTCTTGGCAACAAACTCCTGTTTTTCGGAATCGTATTTGACTTCGTCGGCTTCAAGTGCGCCCATCTCGTAGTTGTGAGTCGTCAACGCCTGTGCGGGGATGCCCTTTTCGGAGGCAATCTCTTCGAACGTCTGGTTATCCTTTTCCACCGTGTAGTCTTCCGGTTCGCCGGCCCGGAGAGTGGTCCGCTTGAGCATTGAGCGCATACACCGCCGGTGCGATGGATCGGTAGTGAAGCCGCCAAAGAAAGTTTCTGCAAGACTCTCAACAAAGGCGAGTACCGGCGATTGTTTCTTTGTCTTAAAATAGAGGACGTTTTTCCACTGGTGCTCCATCCTGCAACCTTTGTGTTCGCCGCGTTGCATGAAATCGAGAACAGCGTCTTCGACATCGGCCCGCGCGTGTTCGAGGTTGTCATTGAGTTCGTCGAAAACATCGAGATAGATGCGGGCGAGGTTGAGGCTGGGCAGGAGGTAGTTGCGGAATTTGTTGAGATGATGGATATACCAGAAAGCATCATCGCACATGTCGATCATGAAGTCGCAAGTATCGAAAACATTACCCTCTTTGGCCTCGGAGCCGACCAGCGACGCCCCCGAGACGGGCACCCAGACGGTCGTGCCGGTTGGCAGATAGTTGACCTGAGTGTTGCGAACGATCTTTACATCTTTGCCGTGAGCAATTACTTCGTTGCGGATAGAGGTACGTTTAGGCGGTATGAAGGGCGGGAGGTAGACCTTGCCGACACCATCCAGTGGTCGATCGCGATTGGCCGAGACATTCGGATCAAGTTCCTTAAAGACATAGAAGGTGCGAAGCTGATCGTTCTCGTCATGATGAAGGATGTCCATGACGCGACGATTCTCATCGGAGGCAATCTTGTTGAGACTGTCACCGGTCGCAAGTTCCAGCCATCGTCCCGGCTCGTTTTTCGGATGTTTGGAAATGTCTGCGGGGATAAAATCGAAGTGCTTTTTCTTTTTGAATACGAGCAACTTGGTTTCGGTTTTCGAATGCATGTTTGTAACGTTGGCGACAACATCGTCAATCGTTTCATCTTTGCCAGTCGTGTAGTAAATGCCGCCGGTCATGAAGGCGCCCTCGTCCACCATCTCCTGATAGATTGAGATCGTGTTACGCAGGTGTACGACCGAGTCGCGGAGCGATTCTTTGACAACTCTTTGCAGCCGGATCGATACATTTTGCGGCTTAAACGGTATCCATACTTTTTTTCCGGCGGGAATAGGGAAGCCGCTGGCCGAAACCGGGCCTGACTCCTGCTTGAGCCACGCGATCAACTCCTTGTTCTCTTTGTGGTACCATATTTTCCAGAAGAGATCGTCGTACTGACGTCGGAGCTGGGACATCGTTATCGGATGTTCAACTTCGTACCAGTGACCCTTGCGTTTGTCTTTGTCCTTAACATCGCCACCGGATGTTTTGCCCGATTTCTCGCGGTACGATGATTTGTCCAGGCGGTCGCTGATCTTGCGACGATTATACTTGTGGCTGAGCTGATCTATGATAGCGCCACTGGCGACACTGATAAGACCGACGTTAACGCCAATGAGGGCACCGGCAACGGCACCAATAACGACACCGAGCGGACCGCCGACGATTCCGATCATGGCACCGGTGATAGCACTGGTAGCAGCACCCCCGGCGAGCGATACCGGTTTGTTGGCGGCCATTTTGGCGGCTTTTTGTTTCCAGGTGAACTTCGATATATCATGCCACTGCGACTGAACCATGCTGACCAGATTGCCGACATGGCTACGCTCGACAATGATGAACTGCATTGTTGCAAGCCAGTGGGCACATCGGAAGGCGTTGGGTGGCGTTAGCGGTTGTCGCACCTTATGAAGGCGACCGCTCTTGATTCGTTGAGCTTTGGACTTGCTCTTTTTCTCTTTTTTCTTAGGCAAAAGTTCCTGCGTTTCTACGGTCTAACCGCTCGTGGTTGCTTCACCGTTCGTACTTGAATCCCCGTTCGAACCTGAGTCGCCGTTACTATCTGAGTCGTCGTCCTTTTCTGGGAACTCAAGTTGACATGCACCGGGGGGGACGTCTTTGACAACCGCTCTGCCATCGCCGTCGAGTTTACCTTCGGTCTTGGTGCCATCGGGGAGGGTGAGGATATAGTCGCCATCTTTCAACGGATTGCCAAAAGCGTCCTCGCCCTCAATTTCAATCCAGTCCTTGAACAAGAGCAGTTTCGATTCCTGCTCGCGGCCAAATTCGTTGCCTTCCAATTTGACGGTAAAGAAGTATTCCGGCGGGTTGTAGTTGCTGCCAAAATTGGCAAGCTCATCCTCAATGGGGATTTCATCGGTGTCCTCGTGGTATTCATATTCCCAGCGGACTTCAATCTTGCCATCGCCGACCTGTCCGGGCAGTTCGGTGATCTTGTCGTGCACACGATCACGGTCGAACTCATAGATAGTGACTGTTGCCTCGGTGCCGTCAGGGACGCCACTGACCTTCGCCGACATTGTGAGGATGTCACCGCGCCGCGCTTCTTTCTCGCTCCACTTGAACTCGGTTACCCTGATAGCCGGTCCGACGGGGAGACGCGTCGATTCACCGGAGAGATCATTCTTGGGAAACTTTATCTCAAGATAGACGGTGTCGGACTGTTTGATATCTTCGGGTACGTCAAGTTCGCCGAGGTATCGGTTGTTACGAATGGTGGCTTTGATCTTGCCGAGTTTCTTGCCGTCTTCGCTCTTGCCGGTGATTTTTATTGGGGCGTTGTAGCCGACGAACTCAGTGCAGATTTCGAACGTTACCTTCTGGCCGGCAGAGGCACGTCCCGACAACCAGTCAATCGAAATGATAGACGGTTCCAGTTCGACCTTGTGTTTGGAGTCGGTAGATTTGTTAAACGTCAGTTGTCCCATTAGCTTTGTACCAGTTTTCAGACACCCGGTTTGAATTTGTTGATCATCTCCAGCACTTGAACGCTGATTGTCTTGAGCGTTCGCTTGGAGAAGTCAGCGGTGAACGTATAGGCTGTCTCACCCGGCATCAAGAATATCATTCGTCGAAACAGGGGACGTTCCTCGCCGGGGACCCACTTGATTACGACCTCGTAGGCCGGTGTTCCGTTGGCTAAGGTGATCGCCTCGTCCTTGACCAATTCGGCCACCGGCAACGACTCAATCGCCTGATCGGCTCGTTCGTGCGCGTATATTTCGAGATTGTTACTGGACGGTGTCGGGTCCACAACGAGGGTCAGGGCGTGATCCACGCCGCCTTCTTCCGGTCCCATGAAATAGTGCACGGTACGGTCCTGCCAACCATCGGCGAGATCAAGCGTGAACTTACAATTTGTCGAACTCATATTCATCAACTCCCGCTATCATTCAAAACAGTATAGCCGCTCGGTACCGGCGACATATATGCGTCCACCGGAATCGAGGGCCGCCGGAGCATGAAACTCTTCGGCCTGTTTGGTTATTTCGATATTGAACAGTTCTTCGCCGTCGGTATCAAACGAACGAAGTGAAAGTCCGTCGATGCATACCACGCCATCTTTGGTAGCTGTCAACCAGACATTATCGCCACCGGATAAAGTCTGCTCCCACTTGAGTTCACCGGCGACAAAACATTTTAACATGAGACCGTCGATTACAAAGATGTGCCCCTCGGCGTCGCAACAGGGGGGTTGTTCTTCGCGCGGCGAATTCAGATTGGCCGACCACAGTGACGATCCGGTAAGATCGAATAGTTCGAGTGTTGGGCCAGTGTACTCTTCGGTTTCCTTCTCGGCAATGACAACGAGGTTGTCTTGCGGGTCGAGCGATGCAGTGGTGACCTCCTGGAAGGGGAGGTCGAATTCACGCACGACGGTTCCATCGTTGCAGTCCAGCAGCGTGACTTTCGATTGGCGCACCACGACCATTGTTTGCTGATCGTTTGTTAGCATAACATGGTCAATGACGCCATCGCCGCTGAATTGCCACTCGGGCATGCGTTCCTCCACCTTGACGGTAAAGATGTCGTACGATTTGGTGGTCATTTGTGGACTGCCATGGAACTGGAGTGCGACCAAGAGTTTTTCCGCCGTCGGTTTAAACAACAGAAGGCGCGAATACTCATGCAGTCCCATGATGTCTTTCATATCCAGCTCCGGTTCGCCGCTGTACGTCTCGAAATTCAGCAGATTGGATTGTCCGAAGTAAGCCAAGCCCTGATCGCCGAAAACAACCGGTGTGTGCAGACCGACTTCCCTGTCGTGACGAAAACCGCCGCGTTGGTCGTACAGCAGGAAGTGGTTGGCCGAGCGCACACCGATATAGTCTTCCTTCACCAGAAGATTGAGCGGAAGCATCACCAGCAGGTCGTCGTGCAGGGAGTAGGCTCATTCCCATCGCAGATTTCCAGTGGCAGATGAGCTGACCATCTGGAACGAATTGCGCTGATAGTTGGCATATCTGACCGGGTACTGAGTGAGATTAGTCTCAAACATATTACCTGTTCTCCGCGCTTCGGTTTTGATCTGAGACCCGCAACTGCCGGCCGTTAGCACGACCAGAACCGTAGCGGCCATTATTTGAAAATTCTTCGTACAACATCGTATCATACCTGTAGCCTCGCAAGGCGGTTATTTTCCTTTCAACGTGAAACCATCGCATCCAGCACGCGCTTTCCACCATGTCTCGATAAATTTTAGTCGGTCTTTGCCCGGCGCATATGTGCCGATCAATTTCCTGAAGAATGCTTTGACTTTATTGGTGCTATAATAGCCGAAGATGTAGTTGGTGATATCCGGCATATAACTGTTGCAGCTTACCTCAAGTTGTTTGTCTAATGGACTGTTGACGGTGAATTTCGAATCGTTGTCCCAATAGACCTTAAGGTGGTAGTGCGATTTGTTCAGAGGGGCATCTTCAAAAAGCGCCGGTGCAAAACAAATATAAATGTTCTTTAACTCATGGTCGGTACTACTGTGCAGATAGAATCTACCGTTGAGGTACTGTATCTGTTGTCGGAGCGATGTCATCCAACTGCTTTTCTTGGCGGTCCCCCAATCGACACCATCAAATTCAAATCCGACCTTGATATAAACAACCATCACCGCATCGAAGCCAAACTTCTGGAGCTTGCCACTAATCTTGATACTACGGCTGTATTCATCGTCGCCCATCTTGTAAACGCCGACATCTACCTGGCCAATCCCGGTATTGAGGGTCTGTCGGTTGATGGTTGGCACGATAACTTCACGGGCGTCGGGTGGACCTGATGGTAACCAGTAGGTAAGTTGCTTGGGTTTACGGTCGAACCGGTGAACGACCTGGAACTGGTGTCCGCCGAGAAGGGTGTTGAGATTGCCGCCGGTTTTGGAATTGTCGTTGAGCCAGTTGACATTAAACCAAAGGTGTTTCATGCGAGGGGCGCCGGTGTGCCAGCACATATTGGATAAGTTGTCGGCATCGTAGGGCATGCCGATGTAGTACTGCGAAAAGCGCTCATCGTCCGCATTGTAGAAAAAAGCGCCCACACCACCGGTCACGGCAGCGCCATCCATGTATCCGATCCAACTGCCGTACTCGTCGTCTTTGCCCATAGCGTGACCAATTTCATGGGAAACGACCAGCTGTTTGTACGACTTGCCATCGACGTCGGCTATGGAATCACCCTTCTCTTTGTAATCTTCGTAATTGAAGTTTGCCTCGACCGTGCTCATGTCGGAACGGAAATCGGTTCCGTGCACCCAGGCTTCGCACTTGGGCTTACCGCCGAGTCGGTTGCCACCCACTTCCTGTTTCGCTTCAAAGAGGAAGAACGGCTTGATTTGGATATCAAGTTTCTCCTTTTTGCCTGTCGGCTTGCGAGGCTCGATCGTGTACCCTTTTGATGCCCAACGTTTGACGGAGGCTTTTAGCCCCTCTGAGGCCAGAGTCGCGATCTGTGCGGGAGTGGCTTCTTTGGGGTCTGGGTTTGCGAATGTCTTGAAATAGCTGTTCCAATAGATAACGAGAAAAGAACGACGCTTGAGTTTATCGGGACCTTTTTCCAGCAGACAGCCATTGTGCAAGTAGTGCAATTCATAGTTACCGCAATGCTTGGCCGAATACCTCTGGTGACCGGCGGCTACGGCGTGGTTATTGAGGCCTTCGTGAACATGCAGAGCCGTGTCTCCGATGACAGCCGCGCGCGCGCCTTTGATGTCTCGGGTAGCGTCGTACGGATCCGCATCGGCCTGGCAGGTTCGTTTATCCCATATATGATAGAAATCGTTGGCGAAAACTACCAGCCGGGTATGACCGTCGGCCGGTATGTCGTGGAGAACATTGATTCGTTTTCCGGCGCGGGTCAGGATCGGGTCGGCTTTGAACTTGAACTTGGTAAAGTATGGTTGGTTGGCGCTCTCGGGGTTGTATAGTTTGAGGTTCTCGTCCTTGACATATAGAATTGACAACCGTGAGTGTTCGGATAGGTCTTTGGCGGCATCGGACTCGTCCTTATCCTTCACGTCCTGAGAACCGTCGGGTTTCAACAGAACAACATCATCAAGGGAGAAGATAAGCGGCTTTGATGAGTCCGTGATTTTGTCACCGAACGGCTTTAGCTTGGCGTGGTCCTTGATGACTTTTTCAAACCGATCACCCTTTTTCATGTCTCCGTCGTAGCGGGTCCAGTAGTTGCGTGATGACCAGTGAGTCGGGAGATCGTAATACCGCAGTCGCACGATCAACTTCTCTTTGCGAACATCGGCGACGTTTCTTTTGAAAAACTCTGGAAGGGCCGTCTTGCTGCCGGTGAAGACCCAGGATCGCTCAGTCTTAAACTCGAAATGGATCGCTTTGCGCTTGGGATCATCCGGGGTTGTCGAATACTGAACTTTAACGTAATAGGTCGTACCCTTGGCCACCGTGACGGTCGGGATTTCCCGGCGCTCGGCCACGCCGTCGTATTCCTCCCACGCCGTTATCTGAAGGCCTTTTGGCACGTAATCCACCCTGTTCTTCATCGGGTTCCAAAAGGCAAACCTCATGTGATAGACAACGGCATGGATGTCGCCCGGATCAATGTAGATCGGTACGATAGATTTCTTGCGCCAGAGGGGACACTCTTCGGCGGTATGGACCGCATCGGTCTTGCCGACCGGGCAGGTCATGATCGGATGGTGCTCGCCACGCTTGGCATCGCGATCATCAAATAACAAAATCTCAACCCGTCGGTTTTTCTGCGACTTGTAGTTTTCCTGCTGCGGTTTGTCGATAGGGAACGATTCACCGCAGCCGACATAACGGTGGGCTTCTTCGAGGAACTTATCGCGCAACCCTTCCTGCAGGGTGACCATACGGTCCATCTTGTCGGCAGGAATGCCGAGAGTCTTGGCTATGATTTCGATATAGAGACTGTAGGCGTGCTTCCACGCCTCAACGGGCCATTTGTGATCGCCGGCCTTGATGTGGACCATAATATTGTCGGCTTCGTCGGGATCGACCTTCTTGAGAAACTTTTCGCAGGCGGATTCTGTTTTTGGTCCGTAGGTATCATCGGCCTTGCCCGGGTCGCAGTCCCAGTTTTCACTTGCTTTGTATCGGTGGAAGTACTTGAGGATTTGCTGGTAGTCTTCAATCTTGTGCTGTCCGGTGCAGGTGTCGGCCCAGCTGTCGCGACGGCCGGTCAGGAGGGCATAAATTCCCCGCGCCCGTTTCTCCGAAAGCGTGAAATTGTAGGGGATGCCTCCGGAACTGTCGGTATGTCCGGCGATAACCATCCGTCGGGTCTTGTCAAATTCAAACTGTCGATAGATGAGGGCCAGCGCTGTGACGCCGGAGGCAACGACCTGACCACCTTCGGGTGCATCGCCATCTTCGGAGCTTTCGCCGGAGGGGGCTTCGGGCATCATGACAGCGCTGTTGAGATGGAACAGAACGTCTTCCATCTCCAAGACGTGCACTTCGATTTCGTTTTCAACAAACTGGTTCGGCTGGTTGGTTACAGCCGAAACTTTGCCGATACGATCGCGTAGTCCCTTGATGTATTCGAGATGGTTACACACAGTATATCAGTTGTGGTGTTTGGTCTCAGTCATTCGCCACGACCAAACGACACATTCGCCTTCCCGGGTGGCACGTTTTCCAGTTTGTCCTTGCCGTCTTTATCAAGCTTACCTTCACGAACTTCACCATTGGGGAAATACGCCTTGTACGGTCGGTTGCCGATAGCTTTGTCATTGCCGTCCTTTAGCGTGATTTCCATGTCGTCTATCAAACGAAGAATGCGAGACCGGGCCTTGACGCCATCGGCCTCAACACTGAAATAGAGCCGGGGGGATGAATAACCGCCGCGTTCTTCGCGTGCTGTCTGAATCTCCAGCCACCGTTCATCGACTTTGTATTCCCAGTCCTCGCTGACTTCTTTGTTCTCCACTTTGGATTCAATCTCCGTGAGGAGTTGGTCGGGGACATCGAAATCTCTCACCAGGATCGTAATGGTGGCATTGGTACCATCCTCAAGTCCGGAGACTTTTGCGGTCAAGGTGAGCTTATCGCCCGGTTTGGCTTGCTCGGAGGACCATCGGGCATCATTGATAGCCCGTAAAGATATTTCGTAGTCTCCGGATTCAACGCCTTGTTTTTCGATTTTACCGGTGAGGGTGCCTCTGAGTTCTTTGCCGTCGGGGTCGGTCATTTTGTAGCCAACACCGGTAATCGGGAAACCGCCCTTATCGACGAATGAAACATCGAGGAAGTGATTCTCACCTTCTTCACCTTCGTCGGATTCCTGATCGATCTCATCAGCATCGCCGGGGCCGCTTGCTTTGCTTGTACCGGAAGCCCCGCTGCCACCACCCATACCGGGGGCACCGCCGCCACCTCCGGGTCCAATAAGGACGGTGAACTCGCCGGAAACAAT
>DAOUUR010000318.1 GCA_030668045.1 bacterium | reverse complement strand
TGGCCTTCTGATGTGTGACCTGCTCTCACGACGGGGCATGGCGGAAGATGCTCAGCGCCTTTTCACTCATCTGGCCGAGTTGTACCCGACTGATTTCTTCGTTCAGATGCAGTGTGGCCGGTTTGTCCAGATGATGGCCCTGGCCTCGCGGGATCGTGACCTCCTTGACCTGGCGCGAAACTACTATGATCGGGGTGTGAAGGCTAATCGTTTCCGGGGTGACTACGCCAGTCGGCTATTCGGCGAAACAATGATGCAGTTTCAGAGACAGTAGGATTTTTCAAGAAACTGACTGCTCCTTGCCCACCCGGCAGAAAAATCTGAAAAAACACCAATATTTATCCGCCTGTGACGGCACTCTTTCGGTAAGCCAAACGTTTAAAATGATATAATTCGGTTTTAGTTGATTCCGTCGTAACGGCGATGTACTCATGGATTGAGATTTGGAGAACATCAGATGGAAATTGGACTGACATATTCCAGCAAAGACCCAAGACAACTTGAGGCCAGGAATTTCGTGCGTCGGTTTATTCAGGATCGCGGTATTCTGGCTCGGATAGTAGAGGCCGAGAAGGATGTCAAGGCGCCGGAAATTACGATCAACGGCTGGTGCGTGACCGAACCATCCAGGATCGAATCATCCGGGAAGAAAACCGCTACGTCTTTCTTCCCAACTCTGGATGATCTCGCCCGCGCCCTTGAACAAACAATCTGGACCCTGTGAGGGCGGGGTGTACCCTCTACCCCACTTTTTCTTTTAAGAAATCTATAATCTCAGCAGTCTTCATCCGCGTCTGTTCCATCGTGTCGCGGTCACGAACGGTCATCGTGTCGTCTTCAAGCGTTTGACCGTCAACGGTAATACAGAACGGGCACCCGGCTTCATCCATCCGCGCGTAACGACGCCCCACTGCTCCGGCAACATCGTAGAAAACCTTGAAACTCTTCTTCAGCTCCGCGTAGACTTTCTGGGCATACTCCGGCATCCCGTCTTTTTTCACCAATGGGAAGATGGCGGCTTTGATTGGCGCGACCTTGGGGGAAATCCGCAGGAAAACTCGTTTTTCACCCTTGATCTCAACCTCGTCATAAGCGTCAACCAGAATAGTCAACATAGTCCGATCACAACCGGCTGAAGTCTCAATGATGTATGGGACAAATTTCTCGGTGAAGCGTTCGTCGAAATAGCGAAGATCCTTTTTTGTCGCTTCCATGTGACGGCTGAGGTCGAAATCGGTCCGGTTGTGGACACCCTCAAGCTCCTGCCAGCCGAACGGGTACTCGTACTCAACATCGTAGGCCGCTTTGGCGTAATGGGCCAGCTCATCAGGGCCATGCTCATGCCAGCGAAGTTTATCCGGGTTGATCCCCAGTTCCATGTACCAGTTCCAGCGTTGTTCGCGCCAGTGCTCGAACCATTTTTCGTCTTCGGAAGGATGGATAAAGAACTGCATCTCCATCTGCTCAAACTCACGCGTCCTGAAAATAAAGTTGCCCGGCGTGATTTCGTTGCGGAAAGCCTTCCCTATCTGGGCAATCCCAAAGGGGATCTTCTGACGCGATGAATTCTTCACGTTGAGAAAATTGACATAGATACCCTGAGCCGTTTCCGGTCGCATGAAAACGACATTGGCATCATCTTCAACCGGCCCCATGAATGTCTTGAACATCAGGTTGAATTGACGCGCCTCGGTCAGTTCGCCGTCGCATTCAAGCGGTGACTTCGACGGCTTCATCGGGCAGCGAGCCTCTTCGAGCTTGTCGGCCCGGAAGCGCGCCTTGCATTTCTTGCAGTCAACGAGCGGGTCGGTAAACTCCTCCACGTGTCCAGAGGTATGCCAGACCTGGGGATGCATCAGGATGGCGGCATCAAGACCTTCGACATCGTCACGACGGTTGGTCATGGCATTCCACCAGAAATTTTTCAGATTTCGTTTCAGTTCAGCGCCGAGGGGCCCGTAGTCCCAACAGGAACCAAGCCCGCCATAGATTTCAGAAGAAGGGAATACATAGCCGCGTCGCTTGCACAGCGATACGATCTTGTCCATCCGGTCGTCGGTGTTTTTCTTTGCCGCCATGATATGCTTTCTATTTCAAGAGTTTGCTATTCTTTAATTTTTCCAGAAACTCCAGCGACTTCAAACCCGAACTGGTTCCGGTCTGGAAACTTACAAACTTGGTCAACGCCTCGGTCAAACGGAGAGTCTCCTGATATCCAATCGGCAGAGAGGCTGCTTCGGTTAAGGACGCAACCTGAAGTGTCTGCAGGAGTCGGTGGCTCGCCGGGGACAGGAGAATATAATAATCCCCTGCCTTTGCGCAAGAGGCACAAACGACCCCGCCCCGCTCGGGGGAAAATTTCAGGGGCGCAGTCGAATCGCCATTTACAGCAATCTCTTTGCGACACGCTGCGCACCAGGCCAGGCTGGGGTTGTATCCAAGCTGCGAGAGTAGCCGCAGAAAAAACGCCAGGAAGATACCTGACAGGTTTGCCTTGTCGGCCGATTCAATCAAGCTGAGATACTTAACAAAGTATTGATACAACGCTGACTGAGGTTGTTCTTCCGGCAACAAATCATAGAGCAATTCACAGGCTGCCGAAGCAAATGCCAGACGCCCCAACGCACCATCTCCCTCCAATGAGTAATGCTTCAGCAACTCAACTTCGCGAATGTATCCGCTGCTTTCCTTGTTTGAATCGTAGTACGATACCTCAAGCTTTGCAAACGATAGCAGACGACCTCTTTTTGATTGCAGGCGGCGTCCACCTTTGTCGATCAGGGCCAGCTTGCCGCGATCACTTGAAAAAAACACAACCGTCCGGGACGATTCCGACCAGTTGAATGATTTGAGAATGACAGCTTCGGTTTTTTCCTGGGGCATGGCTTAGTTGTGTTGGTAGTGATACAGTATCTCGCCCGGGTAGGTCATGTGGTATTTGAGGCGAGCGATTCGCTCCAGGTACAGCGGATCAGTTTGCAGCATCTTCTGAACTCTCTCCGCGTCGATCAGAGCGATTGTCTGTGTCCTATTAGCTTCGATCAACGACCGCTTCTCAAGTTCCAGGCGAACAATCCGTGGGATTCCATAAGTACCACTCATCAGCGAATATACAAACAACAGGCTCACCGCCCAGAAACCATATTTTACGATCCGGCGGCGCAGGCGAGCATCGGTATTGGATAATCGCTTGAGAAGACCACCAGCCAGTGGCGACAACAACGGTTTATTCTGTTTCCTCCGACGGGCCATAGGGCAGAATAAGGTTGGAGGTGGCGAGAGTGGCAAGTTTTAAGTGCCTGAATCAAGCCTGTTCAAAAATTGCGCAGCGCCATCACCATCTGCAGATTTAGCCCAGAGCGAATTTTCCGATAAACTTAAAGAGCACATTGGAACCGGCATAGACCGGATTTGATTCGCCTTTACTACATCGGAGGCACCACAGAATTATGACATCAGGGAAATTGCGACTCGACCAGATATTGCTCCGGGAAGGTCTGATATCGGAAGAACAGATACGGGAAGCGCTTGCCCGCCAGAAGGCTCACGGCGGCAAGCTCGGCTCACAGCTTGTCCAACACGGATATGTGGACGAAACCAGCCTCGTCAAAGCGCTGGCGCTTCAGTTCAACTGCGAGGGTGTCGCTCTCTCCAATGTCGAGATACCGGATGTAATTCTCGGGATGATTCCGGCCAGGGTGGCCGTTGCCAGAAAGATTGTTCCGTTCGGATATGA
>DAOUUR010000589.1 GCA_030668045.1 bacterium | reverse complement strand
TGTAAGCGTACAAAGATCACCCCGGATCATTTGCGGGTATAATATCAATTTACTCAAATCCGCCGATTCGTCAACTGCTATTATTGGCAGAGTCGAATCTCCCGTTTCGTGCAGGTGTTTTTTGTGCAGAAGCTGAGCAGAAAAAAACTTCACAACCGCCTAAAATCGCGTAAATTAGACCTTCAAGCTGACAAGTCAGAACAAACGCTGACAAGTCAGAATAAACGGTGACACGTATGGCAAAAAAGAAAACTAACAAAGTCAAGCCGCAGGTCCTCAAAGGATTTCGCGACTACACACCCTCCGAAGAGATCGCTCGTCAGGAGATGCTGGGGAAGGTGCGCGAAGTTTTTGAACTGATGGGTTTCCTGCCGCTGCAGACACCATCGCTCGAACTCGGCGAGACGCTGCTCGGTCCACATTACTCGAAGGACTCGTTGGCCGAACTGTTTGGCTTCATCGGTCCCGATGATGTCGACATGGCCCTCCGCTATGAATTCACCGTGTCGCTAGCGCGTTATGTCGCCTCGCAACCAAATCTGCCGCTGCCGTTCCGGCGTTACCAATACGGCAATGTCTGGCGCGTGGACAAACCCGGCCCCGGACGGTATCGCGAGTTCATGCAGTTTGATATCGATATTGTCGGAACACAAAACCTGCTGGCCGACGCTGAGATCATTGCAGCGATGGTGAAGGCGATGGATCATCTCGGTGTGAACAATTTCAAGGTTCGGTTTTCCGACCGCAAGATTCTCAACGGTCTGATCGAATTTGCCGGGATTCCGGCCGAGGTCGGCCCCGATGTCTTCCGCGTTATCGATAAGTTGGAAAAGCAGGGGAGAGAGGCGGTCCTGTTAGAACTCGGACCGGGACGAACCGATCAGTCCGGCGACAAGATCGCGGGTCTTAATCTTGCCGAGAATCAGATCGCACAGCTTGAGAAGTTCCTCGACGTGGCAGCCTCCGGTGGCGACACGCTTGAGAAGGCGGCGAAGTTGCTTGAGGGTATCGATGTTTCGCAGGAAGGTATCAGGGAACTTCGCGATATAATGACTTACCTGGCGGCGATGAGTATTGATACGGTCAAGACCGAAGTTGATCTGACTATCGTACGCGGGCTTGGCTACTATACCGGTCCGGTGTTTGAAACGACGCTTCTCGATCTGCCGGAGTATGGTTCGGTTTTTTCCGGAGGGCGTTACGATAATCTGGTTGATCGTTTTCGGTCGCAGTCGCTTCCGGCCGTGGGGACATCGATGGGGGTCGACCGGTTGCAGGCGGCGTTGATCGCATTGAAGGCGATTGAAACAAGAGAAGCAACCTCGCAGGTGCTGGTCACGGTGATGGACCGGGAACGATTGCCGGACTACCTGAAGATTCTGGAATCGTTGCGGGCGGCGGGGATTCCCTCGGAAATATTTGTTGGTGATACGAAGAACCTGACCCGACAGATCAAGTATGGTGACAAAGTCGGAATCGGGTTTGCTGTGATCGGTGGGTCCAATGAATTTGAGGCGGGGGAGATCACGGTTAAGAATCTTGCGGCTGGTCGCGAGAAAGCGAAAGCGACCGCCGACCGCGAGGAGTGGCTCAAGGCGGAGGATATCCAGGAGACCATCCCCGCCGATTCGTTGATAGAGTATTTGAAAGAGCGTTTGTAGGAGGTGGCAACGCCACTCCGGTGACCGGCACATGTCCACATGTGCCGCGGTATATTTCTGAATGTACACACGGCGGCAGATGTGGACATCTGCCGCCCACTCAAGTAGAGTGATGCCGTTGCAT
>DAOUUR010000234.1 GCA_030668045.1 bacterium | reverse complement strand
CAAAGTTTGGACGTTTCAGCTATGTTGAAAAAGCTGAATACTGGGCGTTAGTGTGGGGAACTGTGGTCATGATAATTACCGGCTTTTTCCTTTGGTATGACAATCTTGCTGTTCAGTGGTTCCCCAAAGGTTTTCTGGATGTGGCCCTCGTAATACACTATTACGAAGCCTGGCTGGCTACGCTGGCTATTATCGTCTGGCATTTATATTCGGTCATTTTCAGTCCCGGTGTTTATCCGATGAACCCCTCCTGGATTGATGGTAAGATGCCTCTGGATGTTTACGTCCATGAACATGGCGGCGATCCGGCTCTCGATAAGGGTACCAACGATATCCCAAAGGAATCCGAAGATTCAGATGATGGTACTGAGGATGAGGATACCGGCAACTGAGTGTCTTAACTAGAAAATTGATCTTAAACCCCGCCTCCAACGAGGCGGGGTTTTTTGTTTATTACCTGTCGTGAGTCTTAGGTCAGGCGATGCGATCAGTAATCTTCGTAGAGGCTGTCTGCGGTGATAGAGTCGAAGTCTAGGTAGTCATCTTCGAAAAACTCGTCATCGAACAGCGGCAATTCAAATGGTTGCAGGACGACCGATTCAACCATCCCGTCGCGGATAATCTGAAGCGTGGTACCATCCTGTTCGTAAGTTGCCAGAATTCGTTCAACGAGATTTTTGTGATTTCGGGCCAGCGCACCATCGACCCGTCGTATGATGTCGCCCTCCTGCAAACCGCAAGCATACGCCAATCGATACGGGTCAATCTGGGCGACCTCAAGCTGACCGGAACCATTGTGCTTGATCGAGAAGCCAAGCTTACCTTTGAGCGGCAGCCCTTCAACAAACATCCGTGGCTTGGCGCTACCGGTATTCTTGGGACGACGCGGTGGTCGCGTGGCCAGTACAAGTTTGGATCGTAACGGTTCGGCGGAAACCTGATCGGCCAGGGTGTGTTCCGGTGTAAGAACCCAACTGTTTTTGAAATGTTCCCGGAAGACATGAATGCCCGGCATGTTCTGTTGCCAGAAGGCCGACTCGTAGGCTGTTTTGGTCGAGTCGTAGCCGATAACATTCTGACAGGTGGCCAGGGCCAGAAGCATAGCGAGGTTGTCACGACGATATGGTCCCGGTTCCATCAACGGGTGCGCCGCCATCGGGTAGAAGATAGAATCTGCCGGCTGTACCGTCTGGTCAAGCATCCTTCCAGATAGCTGAAACACGAGGTTCAGGATCAGGCGGTTGTCGGTCGGCACGGCGGTCAGAAGCGAACCTCGGGCAATCCCCCCCAGAGGGATAATCAACGGGTTAGCCGATCCAGGCGAAGGTCCGTAACGGACGGTATAGATATCAAACGAGGCTTCGTTCCACTCAATGCCGGAGAGCTCGCAAAGAATGTGCAGGACCGTGTCACCCTTCTCGTTCCAGAATGTGACCAGATCGCTATCGTTGGCACTCAACCATCGCATATCGCGAGCCGCTGAACGACTACCGTACATATCAGGAAGCAAACTCGCCTGCAACGATGCAGAACGATTATTGATACTAACCAGAGGTGTAAAGTGATCGTAGGAAAAAATCGAGTAATAAGTTTCCTGTGCGTTTGCAGCCAGCGGCAGCACAACTGCCAGCATCATGGCCGCGACAATTTTGATCGACAGTGACCGGAAACAGTTTCGTTGCAAGCGACACATAGTCAGGCTCAGGCTCCCGCCAGGTCTGGTGCGGGTGGGGCATTCGGTACTGTTGGCTGCGATGGTTCCAGCAGTTCAAAGTAGAAGATCGTGTAGAGGTTGGTCATGACCGTGCCGACAAACCCGCCGACAATCAACGAGATTGGTAACCCCATCACGAAGGCTGCTACAAAGGCTGCCACCATGCCAAAACCGGCTGCCAGTGTGATCGCGGCGATAGGGATGCCAAAGATCGCCCAGATGATTGCCTCGACAATCCCCAAACCGATCATAAGTCCCAGGTTTATCAGGAACATCACGACATTGTTACCGATGTTGTTGGTAAAGAGCGTAACACCCTCGGCAAGACCGTCCCCAATCGAAACCTTCCTGACCACAATAGCGCGCTGTGCCAAACAATAGATGCTGGAGCCCATCACCACCGCGCAAATCCCGAACGGAATCAATACCAGAAGTGACAATACTCCGATCACCCAGTGAAGCACAAAACAGAGCGCCCCGACGGCTATAGTCAACAGACAGCCGACAAACATCACAAAAAAGTAAACTATCCCCAGTCCAGCAAACTTCAGGAAGTTGTCCAGACCGATTGAGAACGAATCAGAAAACCGATATGTTCCGCCACGTGTGATCCGGTTGACAGCATCGATCAAAGCCGGGGCTGCGATAAAAGACAGGCAGATCAGCGCCAGCATCAGCAGGCCGAACCAGATCAGAAGTGGTGCCAGTACTTGATAGATGTCGGCGAAAACACTGGTGTCGAATCCGAGCGAGGAGAGGTCGAACTGCTCTTTCTCTCCAGTATTCCAGTTAAAACCGGAAGACCCGGCGCCGGCGAACAGACCGAATATCCACAACGATTTGTAGCTCCAGGCTACGTTAAACGACTTGCTGACAATTTTTCCGTATTCCAATTCTAAACTCCGGCTTTTGGTCCCAAATCTCTTCTGCCTACAACTATCGAGAAATGGGGTTAGCAGTCAACAATAATCAAATAGAACAGAATTCGCATCAATAGTCACCATTCGAGGCGATATCTGAGCCGCTTCGCCGTAGTTGTTTTTTTGCCGGGGTGCCTTATATTGCCCTCGATGAGCAATAATGTTATCAGCAGGATTGAAGGCGGGGATTTTTTTCTGATCGCCGGACCATGTGTGGCTGAATCGGCGGATCTCTGTCTACATGTCGCTGAGCAGGTAGCAGAACTGGCCCTCAAACTCGGTCTGCCCTGTGTGTTCAAATCGTCTTACAAGAAGGCAAACCGTCTCTCGGCTGGTTCACCTACCGGTCCGGGGATTGATGAAGGGTTGTCGATTCTGCAGAAGGTGAAGCAGGAAACCGGTCTGCCGGTGTTGACCGATGTTCACGAGACTATCGAAGTTGATCCGGTGGCCGAAGTTGCCGACATCCTCCAGATTCCCGCTTTTCTCTGTCGCCAGACAAATCTGGTGGTGAAAGCGGCGGCGACCGGCAAGTGGGTAAATATCAAAAAAGGCCAGTTCCTTGCTCCGGAGGATATGGCCAAAATAGCGGCCAAAACTGACTCGAAGAAAGTGATGCTCACCGAACGCGGCACGACATTTGGATACCGGAACCTCGTGGTCGATTTCCGTTCCTTGCTGATAATGAAGGAAACCGGTTTGCCGGTCGTTTTTGATGCTTCCCATTCGCTCCAGCTTCCCGGTGGTGGCGGTGACGTCTCAGGCGGTCAGCCAGAATTTATAGAGCCGATGGCCCGCGCGGCAGCTGCGGTTGGTATCGACGGCCTGTTTGTTGAGACTCATCCCGAACCGGAAAAAGCGATGTCGGACAAAGGTGCGATGTTACCGCTTGCCCAACTGGAAAAACTGGTGGCATCGGTGCTGAAGATCAAAGAGGCTACCACATAGATGGCGACAAAGTTGACACGGGAACAGTTTGTCCAGAAGCTTGGGAGCATCAAATTGCTCGCGCTTGATGTCGATGGTGTCCTCACTGATGACAAAATATATTTTGGACCCGATGGTTTCGAGATGAAGCAGTTTAATATCTCCGATGGCTTCTTCATGGTTCTGGCTATGCGAAGTGGTTTGGAACTGGCGATTGTCTCAGGCCGTCATTCTCCGGCGACTGATACCCGCATGAAAGACCTCGGCGTGAAGCATGTTCTTCAGGGGATGAAGGATAAGGTCAAGATGATAGAACCACTTCTGAACGATTTGGGTGTGAGTTTTGACCGGGTGGCATTCATGGGCAACGAACTACTTGATATCAAGCTGGCCCGCAAGGTTGCGCTGCCGATTGGTCCATCCGACGGCTCGCCGCTATTCCTTGATATAGCCAGTTACGTAACCAGCAAACCGGGTGGCAACGGTGCTGTCCGCGAAGTGCTGGAATGCTATTTTGAAGCTGTCGGCATTGACCCGCAGAGTTATGTGATATGAGTGACCTGAAAAAATACGCCCGCGATATTATCCGGCAGGAAGCCGAAGCGGTATTGGCTATGGCCGACCGTCTGGACGATTCTTTCAATGAGGCGGTGGCGGCAATTCTCGACTGCAAAGGGCGCGTGATTGTGGCCGGCATGGGGAAGTCGGGTTTGATTGGCAAGAAGATAGTCGCGACATTCAACTCAACTGGTATCTCATCATTTTTTCTGCATCCAGCCGAAGCGATGCACGGCGATCTCGGTTTGATGCGTTCCGATGATGTCCTGATGTTAATTTCCAAATCGGGGCGGCTCGGTGAAATGGTCATGCTGGTTTCGACAGCTCACCGGTTTGGTGTGAAGATCATTGCTCTTTGTGGCACGCCCGCCTCGGAGCTGTTCACCCGCGCTGATATTGTGCTGGACTGTTCGGTAAAGAAGGAAGCCTGTCCTAACAACCTGGTGCCGACTTCATCTTCCACCGCTACCCTTGTCATGGGCGATGCGCTGGCGGTGGCTCTCTTGAAGGCGCGTGATTTCTCTGCATCCGATTTTGCCGAACTCCATCCGGGTGGCTCTCTGGGGCATCGTCTGCTCATTCGCGTTTCGGAGTTGCACCACATCGGCGATGAAATTCCAATTGTGTCGGCTGACGCCTCAATGAGCGAATTGATTATTGAGATGACATCCAAGAGGCTGGGCTGTGTCTTGACAGTCGATAGCGAGAAAAAAGTAACCGGCATCTTCACTGATGGCGACCTAAGACGGCTGGCTCAGAATACCGGGAGTTTCTTTGACTACACAGCCAAACAGGTCATGGTGAGTAAGCCGAAAACCATCTCAGCCGAGGCGTTACT
>DAOUUR010000395.1 GCA_030668045.1 bacterium | reverse complement strand
GTGTTCACCGGGTTCGGTGTCTTCGGTGTAGTTGATGAAGTTATCCCAGAGGATATTGTCATGGATATCGACTCCCTGGCTGTAGTAGTCCTGAATCCCGTATTTATAACTTCGCACGATAATGTTGTTCTTGACCGTAATGAGTGCAGAGGGATATGCCTGCAAGAATATGGCAGCGTAGTTGCCCAAGAATGTATTGTTGGCCACAAGACTCGGCTCTGGTGAATCAAATACTGTGACTGCGCCGGGGAAACCGGGACTATTCACAAAGATATTTCCGATGACATCTACAGGTGATCCATCTGATACTATTTCCCCCGATCTTCCGCTTTCATAGGTAGCATCGTTGTTCCAAAAAATACAGTTTTTGATAAGCGTCCTAGTAGATGCTCTAACCGCGATTGGGTCAAGACTTGTATTGTCCTCACTGATGAACGTAAAACCATTGATCTCAGCCCCTTCGTGTTCATTGAAACGGATATTAATCATCCCATCGCAGTTGCCTCTCTCACAATTTGAGAGTCTTTCGAGAAAGGTGTGTTCCGGGCCGTTAGTACTAATCAGCTTCACAGCTTTGCCCTCAATATAAGTCCATCCATTATACGTCCCCGGTCCAACAAGAATGCTGTCGCCGTTGTAAGCGATATCAACAGCCGATTGTAGAGACGGTATTGTCGGTGTTGGCATATTGATCACGCCTGTTCCGGGATTGATACGGAGATTGATTTCGACTTCGAATGGACTGTTTGCCGCAGCTTCACAGGTAAATACAAGCGTGTCGAGATATTGTCCTGCAGGTTGGCCAACAAGGTCAAAGGATAGTTGAATGGTGTCGTTGGTGGTTCCAGAATATGTGCTAACATCAAGCCAACTTGCGGAATGGGTAAGTGTCCAGGTACTCGGTTCCATTCCGAGGAAATCAACTGCTAACGACTGTTCGCCAAGAGTACCGGCCGTCAAGTCAACGTCGTATGGAATTGAGGTTGGCATAATAAACCTCTTTGCACTATTCAGAATATCTGTTAGACCCTGTACGCCAGAATTTGAATAGAGATAATAGGCTCGGTAGGTCACTGTGTCACCGGGGCCAAGGGAGGCATAGCCAAAAGTGACCAACTCCGACCAATCGTTGGCGCCCGACCCTTCATAGTTCAGCTCTGGTTCCATTTCCTCGTATGCAAATCCGGTTTCGAGATTGGTGGTAGGCCAGATATGATCAGCATTGTTGATGTGACGAAGATTCCGATACGCCCCGCCCGGAACGGCAAGTGCAAGGGCACGGTCACCGCTGGCCGTGTAGATCATGTTGTTATCAAGGTCGATCCCAGCAAGATCATTGTCATATGGTACGGCGACATCAAAGTCGGCATACACGCCTGTCAGGATCTGCAGAGCTGTATCGCACGAGTTGAACAAAACATATTCCGCTAGTATTATTCCGCACAAATCATAGTTGAACTGATACATGTAAGTCAAACGGCCCTGTATCCGAGCATCCTCGGTAGTGAAGTACATCCTCTTTGTCCTGTACGGAAAATCTATCCCGAGAGGCGCGGGGACGCTTGCACCCTGGATGCTCTCCTCATCATAAACATGGCGGTAGACTGTGGTATCATTGCCCTCTCGGATGCCGATCAGCAACGATGCATCGTATAAGGCGTCATTGCCGTTGCTAATGAAATCTGTAATTCTAGTAGTATATGTTACACTCATGTTAATGTCGCAGTTTCCCGAAATCCAGGTATCGCTCGTGGATTCCGAAAATGTGACTCTCACCTCGATTGGAATTCTCAACTCCGGGATTATCACTGAGGATGTTGTTATGACTACAGTGTCGTAGAAGGTGGCTAACTCGCAGATTGAAATTCCGGTGGCATCAAAGTCCAGATCGACGGAGATACTTCCGCGGCCAGGAATTGTCTGCGGGAATGAGGACGTCGCCGACAAGAGGGGTTCGGTGTTACTGATAGACAGAATCTCTATCGCTTCAGCGCTCGGATTACGGAGTTCGAAAGTCGTACTGACGAACTGTTCAAACGTCGTAGTCCAATCAATCTTGTCGGGGAGAGCGTATAGTCCGGTGCCAATGCCGACTGTCTCAAGAGCGATCTCGATAGCCGCCACCTCCGTGCCCTCGCCGTAGAGGTCGATGGCGGCTTGGATTGTCATGTCACCCCAGAAGGCGAACGATGAATTGGGAGTGAGGTAGAGCGTGAGTGTACGGTACCATATCTGCTCGGCCTTGTCTCGACCAATTGCATCGCCGACGAGGTAGCCAACGCGGTTCGGTATGCCGGAGTTGTAGTGCACCGCCCCATTGTCCCATGCTGCTGTGGTATCAATATACTCAACCATGTGGTCCGGCTGATAACCAAATGGAAACATGTCGGGAAATGCGCCCAGATGGGGATCGGCCATGTTGCGGAGGTAGCCCTCGGGATAAAGAGCTATATCTTCGGCGATTGTCCAGTCATCGCGATCAACCATAGCTCCAAAAAAATCAGAGTAGGATTCACTTAGCGCCCCGGAGGCAAACTCATAGATGAGCCCCGCCGAGGTCTGGGTTACTCCATGGGTGAGTTCGTGGGCGACAAGGTCCTTCGCTCCTGACATTGACGGATAGCGAATTCCGTCGCCGCTGCCGTAAACCATCAGGCCGCCGCCCATCCAATAGCAATTGTTGAGATCAGTGCCATAATGAACCACAACCTCAAGGCTGCTGCCCTGATCATCATAACTATCGCGGCCAAATGTCTGGTAGAAGTAATCGTAGGCGTCGCTCGTGTAGCTGTGCCCTGAAACCGCCGCCTTGATCGAATCGCTGGCATCGAAAAAGCTGTCGGCCTCGCTTACCAGCCAGGGGTAAGGATCACGTTCGTAGTAGGTGTTGATGGTTCCGATATAGTCCCGGATCGGCACTTGAAACATTGGCCGGGTGGCATCGACCAGACGATAGCTGCCGGCGATCATACACATCTCCAGCCCAAG
>DAOUUR010000213.1 GCA_030668045.1 bacterium | reverse complement strand
GCCGGTTCCACGGCTTCAGTTGGCTGTACGAATCACCATATCTGTTCTGATCATTGCCGTAGTGGGCCGTGGCACTGCATCTTACCTGTACTGGACGGAGCGACCGAGCTTTATGGCTGTTGACAACTCTGCTGATCTGGAGATGATACTATCACCCGGAGCGGTTCTGTCGGGACCGTACGCGCCGCTGCTGACTCTTGGGACCGATTTTGGAACGATCATCCATATGTTTGGCGTATCGCAACCCGACCCGCAGTTTTTTGAGAAATTTCCGATAACTCACCTGCTTGTCGATGAAGGAAATGAACGTCGAGCCCGCAAGGATTACCCTGAAGTTATGGATAGTGCCGTGCATTTGTGTACGTACCATGTCGGCCTGAAAAAAGCCAGACTCTTCAGAATCGCCGGTTTGACAGGTAATCCGTCAGCAACGGCCTACCGGCTCTCCAAATTCGAGGAGGCTCTGGACTACTATCGCCACGACCTGCCGGCTGAGGGCCTCCAGGCTGCGGTGGAGTTCGTCATGGATCATCCGAATAATATAACGGGCCACTTGATGTTGGCCGAGAGAGGGGCACTTGAAGGTCACCTGGTGGAGGCGGAGCACCTTTTCGAGAAAGCGGTTGAGTTTTCGCCGTCTAATTACGATCTTAATGCCGGAGTGGCGCAGTTTCACAAGGATCGTTTCGAGAAGACCGGAGATAGTCGCCACCGAGATGAAGGACTGGCCTATTTTAAGGAAGCAATCAGGTTGGCGCCAACGGTGAGGAATATTCAAGAAGCCTATAACGGTTTGAAGGGTACCGGAGCATGGCAGGAATGAGCAAAGAACAGCTACAGGTCTCCACTATCGTACCGGCGATGAATGAGGCGGGCAATATCGACGAATTCTGTCGCCTCTACGCTGAGATGCTTGAGACCGCTCCGTTTTCCGGAGAGCTGGTTTTTGTCGATGATGGCTCATCGGATGGGACTCTCGAAAAAATCAAGGAGGCGGCTGATCGGTACGATTTTATCCGGTATGCCGTCCACGCGTGTAATCGCGGGCTGACAGCGGCACTACAAACAGGTTTTGAGATAGCAAGTGGCAACGTCTTTGTATTCTATCCAGCTGATTTGCAATACCTCCCTGAAGATATCCCCCGGATGATAGAGAAGATCGCCGCTGGGGCCGATGTTTGCACCGGTTGGAAACAGGGCAACTACAAGAAGAAATTTGTTTCGACCATATACAACTGGCTGTCGCGGGCAATTTTCAAAGTGAAGGTACATGACCTCAACGCCTGTTGGGCTTTCAGGCGGGAAGTTATCGAGAATATATTTCTGCGCCGCGACTGGCACCGCTACTTGATAGCCCTGGCTGCGCACGAAGGGTACCGGGTAGAGGAAGTGAAAGTAACGCTCTATGACCGGAAGTACGGGGAAACGAAATTCTCTGTCTGGCGGATTCCGGTTGGCTTTCTCGACATGATCGCAGTCAAGTTCCAGCTGAGTTTCCTTCGTAAACCGCTACTGTTTTTTGGTGTCACCGGTTCGATATTTCTGGCCTTCGGCCTGACTGTTGGTCTATGGGCGGTCTATCTCAAATATTTCCAGAACGAGACCCAACTGCCACTGTTGTACCTGGTAATTCTGCTGGCGGGGATTGGTCTTGGCCTTTTTGTCATGGGATTCATGCTTGAGGGACAGACGGCGATCAAGGAAGAGGTGGGCGATCTCAGGCGAAAATTGACCGCTCTAAACAAAAAAACCGGATCATCTGATGATACTGACCGATAAGCATACCGAAGATTGGATTCGGTGAAACGATGACTGATCTCCGTACGTACAAACAACAACGTGATAACAACAATCGACCGGACAGTCGCTTTGGACTGACGGCAGATAACAAGAAGGAAGCAGTTTACTCATGGCTCATACTCAACGGGCACTGATCATTTTTCCGACCTACAACGAACGCGACAATATAGAGAAAATTGTTCATGCCGTTCTTCCTCTTGATCCGCGCATCAATGTGCTGATTGTCGATGACAACTCTCCGGATGGAACAGGCGAGATAGCCGACAAGCTGGCGGCCGACGAATCGAAGGTCAACGTCCTGCACCGCCAGAACAAAGAAGGACTGGGACGCGCCTACATCGCTGGATTCAAGTGGGCCATTGAACGAGAGTATGACTTCATCTTTGAGATGGATGCCGATTTTTCTCACGGCCCGGAGTATATCAAAGACTTCCTGCGCGAAATTGCGGAACACGACCTGGTCATCGGTTCTCGCTATATCACTGGCGTCAACGTGATCAACTGGCCAATCGGACGGCTGCTGCTTTCCTATTATGCCAACGTATATACACGAATCATAACCGGCGTACCGCTCAGGGATGCCACCGGCGGGTTTAAGTGTTTCCGTCGTGAGGTGCTGGAGAAGATCGATCTGGATCAGGTTAAGGCGTCCGGGTATTCTTTCCAGATAGAGATGTCAATGCGAGCCTGGAAAAAAGGGTTCCGGCTCAAAGAAATACCAATTGTATTTGTGGACCGGGTCGCCGGTACCTCCAAGATGTCCAAGAAGATTATGCGTGAGGCAATCTGGATGGTCTGGCTTCTGCGGTTGAAGTCGATGTTTGGAAAATTGGACTGATTCCCCAGGTGTCTTTGGAACAAGACAGCGTCTCAATAATCATCGTCACCCATAATTCACTGCCGATTCTTGAGAAATCGATCCGCAGTATTCTCGCTGCCGGTGAATCTGCCAGCCGTCGGCTCATCGTGGTCGATAACGGATCGACCGACAAATCAATCAGTACAGTCTCAGAACTGGTGCCCGAGGCCAGGATTATTCGCAACGAGTCCAACCGGGGATTTGGTGCCGCGTGCAATCAGGCGGCGGCTGCGTCTGATAGCAAGTACCTCTTGTTTGTCAATCCCGATCTTGAAATTGACCCCGGCGCCATTGATGCTCTGGCGGCATTTCTTGGCGGGAAAGAGAAGGGCGGAGCTGTGGCCGGTAGACTGCGCTATCCCGACGGACGTTTCCAAGCCAACTGCCGGATGTTGCCCGACCGTACCAATATTTTCCTCTCTCGTGGTTCGATCTTGTCGCGACTGTTTACCGGTGGCAGTTCGTATACCGTTGGCGACAACGAAGAGGCCTGTTCTGTGCCGGCTGTAGCTGGTACTTTTATGATGATTTACCGGTCCGTTTTTGTGGCTGTCGGTGGTTTTGATGAACGCTTCTTCATGTATATGGAGGACACTGATCTTTCTGCTCGTCTCTTCATGAACGGTTACACCAACTATTTTGTGCCCGATGCCGGCGCTGTCCACCACTGGGGATGTGGTAGCAAGGCTGGAGCACTCAGACGGAGTTGGATGCACCACCGGTCGGTCTGGAATTATTATCTCAAGCATTTTCCCGACGGCTACTCGGTGATACTGCTTCCCCTGTTGCTGCTGGCGAATTTCTTATTTCGGGCTATTGTTCCCGGACCAGATGATGGGAAGGGGTAGCCGATGTCTTGGACACCAGCAATAACGGCCCTTGCCATCAGTATCATTGTTGGCCTGATTGTGACGCCGCTTTTAATCCGGCTTGGGCATCGGTATCACCTGCTTGACACTCCGGGCAAGCACAAGCGCCACAAGCGTCCGACACCGTTCCTCGGCGGGGTGGCCCTTTTTGCAAGTGTCTGGATCACCGTGCTGATCTCTTGGCTGATTTTTCCCAATGCCTTTGCGGAATTAGCCGACCGCCTCTTCTATGTCCTGATAGGGGCTTTGGTGATCTTGCTGGTGGGGCTCTCCGACGACCTCTCGCCTCTCCCGGCCTGGGTGAAACTGGTGGCTCAGATAGGAGCTGGATTGATACTGTATATGGGCGGGCTACGAGTCGAATTGCTCTCAACGCCATTTGGCAGCGTGGATATCGGGTCGTTTTCGGTTGTCATAACAGTGCTCTGGGTCGTGATTCTCAGTAACGCGATTAACCTCATTGACGGCCTTGATGGTCTGGCGGGGGGAGTCTCATTGATTGGAGCTGTTGCATTGGCGGTCATTGGCCAGTTCTATCAGATCGGTGCGGTGCTGGTAGTTGTGTATGCGATGATTGGGTTCCTGGCGGTGTTTCTCTATTTTAACCGTTATCCTGCGCGCATTTTCCTTGGTGACTCCGGATCTATGCAGCTTGGGTTTTACTTTGCCGTTTTTTCGTTGGCTTTCCCGCTGAAGTCGTATACCCTCTCGGCGCTTTATGCACCACTTCTGGCGCTTGGTGTCCCGGTACTTGAGACGGTTTCGTCTCTGCTGAGACGGCTGGTTGCAGGCAAGAGTATCATGAAGGCAGATCGTCGTCACCTGTTTCACTATCTGTCGCTGGCTGGCCTGTCGCCACGACAGGTGGTCTCGGTTTTCTATCTGCTGGCCCTTGTTTTTGGCTGTTTTTCGCTGGCCATGTTTTTCTGGAATCGCCTGATTGTGCTGGGGGGGCTGGTCATTTTTATGGTTGTGGTTCTCTCACTGTTTCTTATCTTTATGACCAATTCGTTCCGCCGCAAAAAGGTGGTGGGCTCGGATAAAAAAAATGCGAAACAACGAGAACAAAACTGAATCAACCGACGGGCCATTCCTCGAGTTTGAACGCCCCATTGTCGAGTTGCAGAAAAAAATCTCCGACATGAAAGATTTCTTTGTCGGAGAGAATATCGAGATGAGCGGGGAGATCGCCTCCTTTGAGAAGAAGCTGCAGAAACTCCGGCACGAGATATTCGACAATCTGACACGCTGGCAAAAAGTACAGCTGGCTCGACACCCCAAGCGACCGTACACCCTCGATTATATTCGCATGATGACGACCGATTTTGTCGAACTGCACGGAGACCGTTGTTATGGCGACGATCGTGCGATGGTCGGTGGATTCGCATTTATTGATGATCAACCGGTCATGATTGTTGGTCAGCAGAAAGGTCGCAATACCAAGCAGAAGCTGGAACGCAATTTTGGTATGGCACATCCGGAAGGGTACCGCAAGGCGCTCCGGTTGTTTAAGCTGGCGGAGAAATTTGATGTCCCAATTGTCTGCCTGATTGATACCCCTGGCGCCTATCCTGGGATCGGTGCTGAGGAGCGAGGTCAGGCGGAGGCTATTGCTGTTAATATTCAGGTGATGTCGCGAATCAAGGTCCCGATTGTGATTATTATCATTGGCGAGGGAGCATCAGGTGGCGCTCTTGGGATTGGTGTTGGCGACCGGATTCTTATGTTTGAGCACGCCTGGTACACT
>DAOUUR010000615.1 GCA_030668045.1 bacterium | reverse complement strand
TTATGGCGAGATGGCACTTTATTCGGGTGGCTTGAAAGTCTTTACGTCGCTCGATGTTGACCTGCAGCAGGCCGCCGAAGCAGCCCTCTTCAAGAAAATCGACTCGCTCCGGGCCCGCACCGAAAGACTCTACAGCATTAACAATCGGCACTACACCGAAATCCTCCCCGACACTCTCGATGAATTCGGCGATTCGATCAGAGTATACAAGAAAGTGCAGGGAGCTTTCGTTGCTCTGGATAATACAAACGGCGATGTCCTCGCTATGGTGGGGGGAAGATCGTTTGAGGAGACAGAGTTCAATCGCGCCACGCAGTCGGCCCGTCAGCCGGGGTCGTGTTTCAAGCCGTTCATCTATACCGCCGCAATTGATAACGGGTTCCGAACGACCGATATCGTTGATGACAACCCGATAGTGCTGGATATCCCCGGAGCCGCTCAATGGCGACCACACAATTTCGATGATAAGTTCAAGGGTCCGATAACTCTGCGCGACGGTCTTAGGATGTCGCGCAACCTTATCGCGGTTCGCCTCCTTCTACAAATAAAACCTGAGCAGGCAATTTTTTACGCTCGCCGAATGGGCATCACTACTCCCCTGCCGGCGGTACCGTCGCTGGCGATTGGCTCCGGTGAAACAATATTGATCGAGATGGTCTCAGCGTTTTCGATCTATCCCAATCAAGGTATCCATATCCCCTACCGAATGATCCACCGAATCGTTGATCGTTACGGCGGTGTACTGGAGGACAATACTGCAGTCCAGAAGGAAGAAGTCCTCTCGGCGCAGACTGCCTATATAATGGTAAGCATGATGCAATCGGTAGTTGACCGCGGAACCGGACGCCGCGCTCGTTGGATGGGTTTCAGGCATCCAGCTGGTGGCAAAACTGGCACGACCGACAACTTCACCGAGAACTGGTTTTGTGGCTACACTTCTCATATTACCGCCGGATGCTGGGTTGCTTTCGAGGACAAAACATCGCTGGGGAAAAATCAGGATGGTGCGAAAAATGGTGTCCCGGTCTGGACCGAGTTCATGATCGCCGCTCATGATTCGCTTCCGATGGAAGATTTTGCCGAACCCGATGGGATTGTCCATCACGATGTCTGCCTGGAATCGGGCGAGCTTGCTACCGACCGATGTCTCGATGTCCGTAACGAGATATTCTCAGAGGACAATCAACCGACCACAACCTGCCATTTGCATCCATCGACCGGACTCTATATCTCCAACCAGATGAAGACCGAAGATATCGTCCCGGAAGACACCACCGACGAACGCCGACACTTCTAACCAACACCAGCAAGCTGGTTAAAAGCCAACAGGATCGACAGCAGTTCCAATCTAAGACCTATGTTGCGGTACTGCCAAAACAGGCATAGCCTGCTTGCCAGCCAACAAGTTGGTTCTAGTCCCAATCGACAGTAGTTCAGATTCAAGACACATGTCCCGCCTCAAGCAAAACAGACTTCGCCTGCCAACACCAGCCAACAAGTTGGTTTTGGTTCCTATCGACACCGATTTAGACTAGAAACTCATATCCCACTCTAAGCAATACAGACATTGCTTGGGCTGAAAAAGCTTCTTGCGTTGCGGCCTAAGGGCGTAT